>JAHJDQ010000124.1 GCA_018812355.1 Nanobdellota archaeon
GTTAAATTTGGTGAGTATAGCACACAACTTAAAGAAAGTGTGGATGAATATGGAAAGAGTTAGAAAGGGGAGAAGTGTTGCTAACTTGCTGAGAAGTTATTATGTTGTAGGAATGAGGTTATGACCCAGCCTGACTCGTTAAGTGAATTATGCGATATTTGCGACAAAGAAGCTCTGAAACGGCAAAATTTTAGAGGTCGTAACAAAAAAAAGTGTAACCATTAATCAAGAATAATTCTACCTTACCACATCAACCTTAAGCAATAACTTTTCCATACCTTTCTTATGACCGGCACCGACGATAGCCAGAATCTTTTTATCAGGATGAGCACGTAATAATTTAACCAACTTCCTAACCATATATTGATTACGATCGGTAACTAAAGTTTTGTAGATGCTCGGGTAACGTTGCTTAGTTTGCAGCATCATTTTCTCGATCATTTTTTCGGCGGGGACTTTGGTTAGGTCAAAGTTTTCTAAACCTAATTCTTTCATTTGCTTTTTACGAAAGAAGATGCCTTTGAAGAAATCGCTAATAAAGTGGAATTTTTCGCGCCAAGTCAAACTTTTACTGAATCTCTTTAAAGTAATTTGAATTGGTTGGTCGATTAAAGCAATTTGTAATTTTTCTCGCCGAGCTAGCTCTAAAGCTGTTTTCATCTCTGAACCGGGAGCAACGCCGACCATTTTGCCGAGTTTTTGCTGAACATACTGGCCAACTTTAACAAAAAGATAACCTTTAATTCCTATTCGCATGATATCACTAAATTTAACCTTGTTTTTCTGTTCGGACATTAAAGCAGAAGCTCGTTGCAGATCTAACTCTAGCGCAATAATCTCTGGTTGTTCTTCTTTAACTGCTTTTTTAATCTCATCAACACTTTGTTGAGCGATATGAGAGGTTCCAATAATCTTCAAGGTCATTTTTATTTCTTTCCGCAAGAGCATTATGCACGGCGCCCTAGATTTTTTGCAAGCAAAAAATGCGCCTCCTCTGGCAATAATGCTCTTGCTTATGTTAATATTAACTTTTGCTTCAAGAATAGAAAAGTATTTAAACTTAAGCTTCTTTAAACGGAAAAGAGCGAGGTGTTTTTATATGCTAAAGATGAAAAAAGTTTCCGAAACTTACGATTTACGTGTTTTTACCGATTCTGGCGATTATTTTGGTGATATTGAAGATAGTATTATTATGTCCAATAAAGTTTCTGGCTGGAAAATTAAAGCAACCAAGAATTCTTTCTTAAGCCGAGTATTAGGTTCAGCAAAGGGTGTGATTGTTCCGCACCAATTAGTTAAAGCAGTTGGTGATATCTTAATAATTTCCAAAAGTGCCGTTCCCAGTAGTGGTGTTGAGGAGAGTGGCGAAGAGTGAAATTAGAAAAGTTTTATCAAGACTTGTTACACTACCAGTTTACTCAGGGTGAGTCGGACGAAGTTGATGAAATGTTTATTATTGCTGCGTAATTCTTTTTTTTCGAAACTTATATAAACAAAAAAATAATTCTAATTCTAAAAAGCAGGTGATAGAAAAATGGATGTTGTAGCAATTTTAATGGCGGTAAGTTTAATTCTATTTTTCGGTTTTTTTGCTGGATTTCTGTTTAGAAAAATTGGTGTTCCAGACATCTTATTTTTGATTATTCTTGGTTTTATTATTGGTCCGTTTGCTTTAGACTATGTGCGACCGGAAATGGTGGTTAGTGTTGCTCCCGTTTTCACCACATTTACTTTATTATTCTTGTTGTTTGACGGGGCGTTTAATATTAATTTAAGTTCTTTAGTAAGAGAATTTTCGGAAAGTTTTGTTTTGACAGCATTTAATTTTTTTATCTCTTCGGTTTTAGTTGGGATCATCATGTTTTTTATTTTGCACTTATCATTCGGATTGGCTGTTTTTGAATCTGTATTAATAGCTTTATTGACCGGTTTCTTGTTAGGAGGAGTATCTTCTGCTTTTGTTATACCAGTATTGCAACAGTTGAATATCAAGAAAAGACTTTATTCATTACTAGCGTTAGAATCAGCTTTAACCGATGTGTTCTGTATTGTTTTTTCGATTGCTGTGATTAGTGTTTTTGAATTAGGGGGTTTTGGTTTGAAAACAACTGTGATCCAATTAATCTCACAATTTGCGATTGCTGGTACGATGGGGGTAATTGGAGGAATTATTTGGATTATTCTGATTCTACGTGTGTTTAAGATGCACAATTATATGATGACAATTGCTTATTTGTTGTTTATTTATGTGATAACTGAATATATGGGTGGAAACGGGGCAATTGCAGCTTTATTCTTTGGGTTAATGTTAAATAATTCTAAACAACTTTCTTCAATTGTTCGTGGAATAGTGACGAAGAAAGCAAAAGAGAAACAGAAAGCATTAAAAGGAGATTTAGGTGTTTCTGTAACGACACCTTCTGAAGAATTTTTTTATCATCAAATCTCTTTTTTCTTGAAAGTATTCTTTTTTGTTTACATTGGAGTGCTGATTGATATTTCTAATTGGAAAGCGTTAGTAGTGGGGGGCATATTATCATTTTTGTTAATGGGTTCAAGAGTATTTTCTCGTGTGTTAACGAAAGGGTTTCAAGTGGAAGATCGATCCTTGGTTGATTCCATTTTTGCACGGGGTTTGGCAGCAGCAGCGATTGCTCAATTAGCCTTACAAGCCGGCTTGCCGGCAGCAGAGTTTATTGTTAAAGTTGCTTTCGTGACGATTACCGGAACAATTATCTTAAGTTCGATTAGAGTGTTTTTGGTGAAAAGAAAACTACCTGCTCTAGAAGAGAAGAAAAGTTTAAAAGCTAAAAAGAAATTAGTTCTCTTAAATGATTGAAGAAATTATAAATTGGGTTAATAGTTTACCTTATGCTTATTACTTACAGAATAAGTATGTAGTTTCTGTTCTGATTTTAATTGGAGCGATTATTTTAGCTAAAGTGATTATGTTTATTTTTAAGAAGTATATCGAAAGACTTGCTAAAAAAACTAAAAATACAGTTGATGATATGATTGTAGAGAAAACAGAAAAGCCAATTTTTTTCTTGATAATTGCCTTAGGATTGAAAGGAGCAGTTTATAATATTACTACTCATAGTATTGCTAATAAGCTTGTCGATAGCTTAATGGCTTTATTGTTTATTTTTATTATTGTAAGAATAATTGATATTGTTGTTGAAGCTTGGGCGATAACATTTGCTAAAAAAACTAAAACTAGTCTTGATGATACTTTAATGCCTTTAGCACATAAAGCAGTTAGAGTTATTTTTATTATTGTAGCCTTGATGTGGATCTTAAGTATTTGGGAGATTAACATTACTCCTTATTTAGCTGGAGCTGGAATTGCCGGTTTAGTGTTAGGAATGGCGTTACAGGATACGATGAAGAATGTTTTTGGAGGAATTACATTAATTTTAGACAAGACATTCAAAGAGGGGGATAAAGTCAGTATTGATGAAACTACGATTGGAACTGTTCACGAAATCGGGTTAAGAAGTACAAAATTAGTTACATTTGATAATGAAGTGATTTACGTTCCTAATGGCTATTTAGCTAATACTAAAGTGCAAAATTATACTCGACCAAGTCCTAAAGTAAGAGTGAAAGTTCAGTTTGGGGTTGAGTATGGTACTCAGGTTGAGAAAGTTAAGAAAACAATTATTGCTGTTTTAAAACAGGATAAAGGGATTTTATCTGATCCGGAGCCGGCAGTACAGTTTTTAGCGATGGGTGATTCTTCCTTGAATTTTCAAGCAGCATTTTGGGTTGATAACTGGAATGATTCCTATAGTAAAAAATTAGCTGTAACAGAAGCGATTTATGATGCTTTGAATAAAACAAAGATTGGGATTCCTTTCCCAACTAGAACTGTTTATATAAAAAAGTAATATGTCAGCTTGCACAGCACGATTATGGCGCTTATTTGAATTTTCTTAAATTAGAGTGCGCCATGTGCTTCCTTTGGCACAAAGAATAAAGAGGTTAACTTTATTCTTGTGCTAAAAACAAATCCTCGTTTGTTTTTATGCAAAGCAGATATTACTTACGGAGTAGGGAAATTATTAAATAAACTGAGCTATTTTTTGTTTTTATGGATTTATTTTCGTTATTAGGGATTGTAATTTTAGTTTTAATTGTAGTGTTTTTTGGACGAATTTTATCAGTAGCTTTGAAAGTGTTGTTTTATGTATTATTAGTATCATTAGTATTAATCTTTATCTTTGGAGTTTCTTATACAGAATTGTTAAATTGGGCCACGAATGTCGTTTTGTGGGTTATTTGAATTAATAAAACTTATATAGTAGCCAACTTCTGAATTTAAGATGACTTCGACAATTTGGACAGAGAAATATAGGCCCTCTACTTTTGATGAAGTAAAAGGGCAGCAAGAAGTAGTGGAGAAAGTAAAAGCTTTTGTTTCTACTGGAAATATGCCGCACTTATTATTCTCTGGACCGGCGGGAGTAGGAAAAACAACTTTATCTTTAGTGATTGCCAAACAATTGTTTGGCGAGAATTGGCGCCAGAATGTTCTTGAGCTGAATGCAAGTGATGAAAGAGGCATCGATGTTGTTAGAGTAAAAGTTAAAGATTTTGCACGGACTAAAGCAATTGGAGATGTTCCTTTCAAAGTAATTTATTTAGACGAAAGTGATGCTTTAACGAAAGAAGCACAGCAGGCTTTACGGCGGACGATGGAAAATTATACCAAGACGTGCCGTTTTATTCTTTCGTGTAATTATAGTTCTAAGATTATTGATCCGATTCAAAGTAGATGTGCTATGTTTAGATTTAAACCGTTAGCGGAGCAGGATATCTTTGCGATGATTGATAAATTAGCTAGTGCTGAGGGTTTGACAGTTTCTGAAGAGGCTAAACAGGCTTTGTTCGAAGTTTGTTCAGGTGATTGTCGTCGTCTGGAAAATGTTATGCAGTCATGTGCAGTGATTAATAGTAACCTTGATGCAGAATTGGTTTATAGTATGGCTTCTGTTGCTAAACCAAAAGAAGTTAAAGAATTGTTAGGAATTGCTGTTAAAGGAGAGTTTTTGGAAGCGCGAAAGAAATTGTTAGCGTTAATGTTGGATTATGGTTTATCTGGATTGGATGTAATCAAACAAATCCAGAAAGAAATTTGGAATTTAGAATTAGATGATCGTCGGAAAGTTGAATTGGTTGATAAGTGTGGAGAAGTTGAATTTCGGATGGTGGAAGGTAGTGATGAATACATTCAATTAGAAAGTTTTTTAGCGTTTGTTGTTTTGGTTGGGAGTAGATAGAACCATTCTGTAGAAAGAAAAAACAAATTTAAAAATAAAAAATTAACTACTTTCTAAGATCTTAAGCGGACTTTGGATTAAGTCTCGGTAAGTGTAATCGAAAGTTAACTTAAGTTGTTTTGTAGCGAGGGTATCTTCTGCTAAAGCATCTTTTAATTTACAGACAACTTCAGCATTGCCATCAATAAATCTGGCTTCATTAATCTTACCACCAGACTTACATTCCCAACCAGCATCGTCGATGCTGAAGGCTAAACGATCATAAGTGCCAAACTCTTCACCAATTTTAGTAACGTCGCCACCGCCAACATTACTGATTTGGATCTTTAAAGCCATGATGCCTTGGCCGGCAGTATCTTCTTCAACACTCGTAACGGTAACGGGAGCACCGGAAACGGAATAATCTTTACTTGCTTTAACGTCACAAACACGATCATCAGTAAGATCTTCTTTCAAACAAACTTCGGTAATAATGAGATAAGTTTGGTACTTATATTCAATGTTAGCGAACCATTCTCGTTCGATAATGCCGTTAACTTCTTGATCATATTTAGCGTCAGCAGAAAAAGTTAAAGTTTCTTCTCCTCCAGTTGTTAAGAGTTCAGAAATAATGTCAATTATGCCAGTATTTTGTAATTCTAAATTCGGAATGCCGGAAAAATCTAAAGAAGGACCTTTCAACTCAACAGTAACTTCTCCTGGTTGAAGTTCATATTCTCCCTTATTGCGCATGATTACTTCTAAGGGGAAGGTTTCTGTTTCGTAAATACTATTCTCAACCCCAAACTGTTCGAACTCAGCGACAATGCCTTGCGTTCCACCTAAATAAGCGCCGCCAGTAGTTTGTACTTCTTCTCCGTCACAAGCTACTAACAAAAATAAACTGAAAACCAATAATGTTACAAGTATAATCTTTTTTTGAGAAATACAAGATTTCTCTAAACCTTTCTTTGAAAGTTTCATTTTAGGTACCTCTTTTAATATGATGTTCATATATAAAAAGTAGATATATTTAAAGCTTACCGTGGTGTAGCGATAATTTTTACTGGTTTACTCATTGATTCAATGTAACCATAATCAAGTTCTACTTGTAAAATGGTTGCAAAAGCGCTACTACCAGGAATATCATAATTACAAATAATCTTGCCTTGGCCGTTAACTAATCTTACTGTTCCATCTAAAGGTTTACAGTTTAATGGTCCGCCACTGGATAATCTGACGCCATAACTAACTTTGTCTAAATCAGTATACTCTAAAGAAGCCTGACCACAACTTTGAATATCAGCATAAGGGCTAAGTACTCTTCCTGAGCCAAAATTCTTAACATTGATTTCAAAAACTGCTCGACCGCCAACCATATCTACACCAACATAACTTATTCCTACTGGTGCGCCTTGACCACCGCCCATAATCACATTTTGTGGGGTACAGGCTTTCTGTTCAGAAGTGACTTGATAAAATGAAGGGTCAACACAAACTTCTGGATTGGCTTTAGTTAAATAATTATAACAAGTTAGAAAGTTTAAAGTTGGACTATATTCATAAACTCCTTCCGGTAGACGGACATAAGGAGCGCGGAACTCGATTTGATTAGAGCCACCTTCAACGTTATAAACACTTTTTCCTTCTAGGACACCAATATTAGTAGCGCAGGATTGAACACGATCAAAATCACCACCAATAATGTTAGTATCATGACCGGTTACTTGTACAAAACAATTTTGTGGTTCTAAATCGTAATTGCCTTTATTTTTTACTTCTAAAATCGCGACTAATTCGTTCTGATCATAAATTAAGTTTGGAGGGTAATTAGGCAGAAAACTAAGTTCTACTCCTTCCATCCCAGTTTGGACCATTCTTAAAGCTGCTTCTGTTTCTAAAGGTTGTTCGCCGGCTGGAACATTGTTTTGACAAGAAATAAGAAATATACTAATTACTAAGATTAGGATTACAATTGGCCCCTTTTTCATAACTAATGGAAAGCCAATTATTTATATAAGCTTTTTGGTAAGGGGGAAAGCTAAAATTTATATAGAAGATAAATTTTTAGTTCAGTTAATGGCGAAATATAAAATTATTCATCTTAAGAAAGATTGTATTAGTTGCGGTGCGTGTGCAGCGATTAATCCGGATTTCTGGCAAATGGACGATGAAGGTTTTGCACAGTTAAAAGGCGCGAAAGAAGTTGGAGATAACTGGGAATTAGAAATTAATACTGAAGAAGCAAGAGCGTCTAATCAAGAAGCAGTAGATGTTTGCCCAGTGCAGATAATTAAGATTGAAACTATATAGAATTTTTAATAACTAAAAAATTCTGGCAGATAATTTTTTCAAAATTCTCTATTTAATCTTATGTTCTTTATGTAAAGCGTGTTTGAAATTAAGGTAATGATGATTAAGATTATTAAGCAAGCGGTCGTGTTTTTTCATTAACTTGTTGATTTTTTCTTTAGACTTTAAATGGTTACTTTTATGTCTTAATTTTTTTTCTTCGTTTTTAGTGCGATGATGTTTATGTAAATGTTTTTCCGCTTTTCGACTATGTTTTTTAAGTTGACGATTTATTTTAGTCATTTCTTTAGAATAAATGTACAAGTAAGCAGCTTCTTTGGAAAGGTTCATCTTTACACCTCTTTTAACCTACTGGAGCTAATTAATTAATCTATTTAAACTTTACTTCTTAATGATGATTAAACAATGGTCTTTTTCGAAAGGGTCAAGTGTCTTATAATCAATTACGGTGAAGATTTTATCTAGTTGCGTTCTGATTTCAATAAAAATTTGTTTTGGTTTCTTTTTGATATCAATACTTCTTGCTTTGACAGCGAGTAAGCCATAACCGCCCTTCTTAAGGTATAGTTGGCAGTTACGAATAAAAATATCGGCTTGGTTTCTTTGAGCAACGTCTTGATAGACAATATCAGCTTGACAAATTTTATCTTGATATTGTTCAGGATGGTTGGCATCTGCTAGGATTGGAACAAGATTTTTTCTTTTTTCAGCGAGAAAAACAAAGTCACGCATTACTCGCGGAGCGGGATCGATTCCAAAAATTAAACCATCTTCTCCAACAATATCAGAAACAAAAGAAGGGGTATAACCATGGGATGAGCCTAAGTAAAGAATCACATTATCTTTTCTAATGCCCATATTGGTGCAGCCTTTCATAATCATCGCAGCTAGTTTACTTCTCTTAGGGTCGAATTCGCGGTATTCATCGCTTTTATCGCGCAGGATTCGTTCATCAAAATGAGTTATTCCAGGAAGGATAGATTTAGTGAAGATCCTTTTACCGCGGGCTTCTTGATATATTTCAAATAGTTTGTGTTCTTGGATTTTACGACTCATTTCAGTTTCTCCTCTAACTCTTTCTTGTAAGCTTTGGCTTTAAATTCGCCTTTGAAAAAATCTAATCGAGCACATAAAGATAATTTGTCAGCGAGCATTCTGGCTGCCTTCCCACGGAATTCTCGTTTTGTTTTTTGAATTAGTTGATGAGAAAAGATTACTCCATACTTAGGACTTCTACTTCCGGTTTTAATATGTCGGAATAAAGCTTTCTCTGCGCCAAGTAGTTGCACAGTGGAAGAAGGTAGTAAAGCGAGCCGTTTAAGGCTTTTTGCTAATTCAATTAATCTTGCGCCGGTAGTTACTCCAGCTAATTCTAAAATATTAGGACAATAGCCACTCATTAATTTTTCTAAATAAAGTTCATGTTCTTTTCTTAAGTTGAATAAAGCCTTTATTTCTTTAGCTAAACGATTAATCTCAGCGAGATGTAATTGATCTAAGTCTGCGCCCATGGAAACTTTTTCTTTCTTTTGCTTGCTTAAGATTGATTCTACGTATTGTTCATGAGAACTAATTTTTTGATCCAATTCAGGATCATGAAGGGAGTACCATTCTCGTAATCGTTTAACTAAAATGTTAATTACTCGATCAAGTTCAGTAGTATTAGCAATTGCTTGAATGATTAATTGGTCTTCAGAAACTGCTGTTTTGATTGCTTTTTTGGTTAATTCGATGTTTTTTTGATAAAATTCTGGGAAATATTTTTTATCATGGAAATTTTCTAGGATTAGTGATATTTTTTTTTGTGGTATTGGTTGAGAATCTTTTTTCTTTTTACCTTTATTGACTAACTTAAACTTGTTATCAAAAACAAAGGTTCCCAAGAGATGTTCGTAATAATAATCCATTTTCATTCTTCTTATAGCGTAAGTTATATAAATATTATCTTAATGACAACTTAACTTATGCAGATTGAAGAAATATTACAAAGGATTAGGAAAGGCGGTAAGTTTGTCTGTAGCCGTTGTCATGAAGAGTTAGGTAGAGATAACTGGGCTAAAGAATGGGACGAACAGTCTCCAGAATTTTATTATAAAACATTCATTTGTAATTGCGGCAAGAAAAACTGGATCAAATTGGATTTCTTAAGTTCCGGCCATGAAAGTGTACTTGAGAACGGAGAAACCCAAATTGAATCTTCTAGTCGTGTGGTTAAAGGCGGGATAGATTGAGTTTAGTCACAATCACCACAATCACCACAATCTTTATAAACAAATCACCTTGTCAGAGCATATTCAAGTAAAACCATCATGATTACACTGCTTGACTTGAACAAGTAAATATTCATGGTGAAGAAGCCTGAAAAGGTAAGCAGCACGGAAGATTTCTTTGTTGCAAGCCAAAAATAGGCAATTACGACAAAATTCAATAGATAAAAATGGGTAAAAAGAAACATCCACATCGTGGCAGTATGCAGTTTTGGCCTAGAAAGAGAGCCAGATATAGTTTGGCTAGAGTGCGTTCCTGGGCAGAAGAAAGTAAAGTTAAACCGTTAGGATTTGTTGGTTATAAAGCGGGAATGACCCAATTAAGGCTTGATGATTCTCGTCCTAAGTCTTTAACTAAAGGACAAACGATTGTTTATCCAACTACGATCGTGGAATGTCCGCCAATGGTTATTTTTGGGGTGGTTTTCTATAAAAATAAACGTAAATTTGCTTCTATCTTACATTCAAAATTGGCTAAAGAATTAAAGAAAAAAATTCAGTTACCAAAAAAACAACTTACTAAAATGGATGAGATTAAAGAATTTGATGATTTAAAATTATTAATTCATACTACTCCTAAACTAACAGGTATTGGGACAAAAAAACCAAAAATTTCAGAAATAGCTTTAGGTGGAGCGAAAGAAGAAAAATTAAGTTATGCTCAAGAGAATTTAGGTAAGGAAATTAAGATTGAAGATGTTTTTGAAAACGGAGTTTTAGTTGATCTGCACGGAATTACGATCGGAAAAGGCTTTCAGGGAACAGTTAAACGTTATGGAGTGCAGATTAGACAACATAAGTCTGAAAAAACTAAACGGGGTATTGGTAATCTTGGCGGGTGGACCCCGAAAAGAGTAGATTTTAGGGTACAACAGCCTGGTAAAATGGGATATCATCTAAGAACTGAATATAATAAACAAATCCTTAAAATTGGTAATGATGGTGAGAATATTACTCCTAAAGGTGGGAAGAACAGGTATGGGGTTATTAAAAATAGTTATGTTTTAGTTAAGGGTTCAATCCCTGGTCCGAAAAAAAGAGCGGTCGTGATTACACAAGCGATTCGTCCAAATAAAAGTTCTAAAGAGGGATTAGAAGTAGTCTCGATTATGAAATAAAACGATAAAAAATGAAATTACCAATCTTAAATCAGGAAAAGAACAAAGCTGGAGAAAAAGAGTTACCGCGTCAGTTTAAAGAAGAATATCGTCCTGATTTGATTAAAAGAGCAGTGCATGCTTTACAAAGTAGAGCGAGACAACCTTATGGAGCAGATCCAGAAGCTGGCCAGAGACATTCTTCAGATATAAGTAAGAGAAGGAGAAAGTATAGGGGTTGTTACGGTTTTGGGATTTCCAGAGTTAACAGAAAAATTCATTCTCGAAGGGGAACAAGAATGTTTTGGGTTGGAACAACTTCTCCGCAAACTAGGGGTGGAAGAAGGTCACATGCTCCGAAAGCAGAGAAAATTTTTGAGAAACTAATTAACAAGAAAGAAAATCGGAAAGCAATTCGTTCTGCAATGGCAGCAACCTTAAGTAAAGAAATTGTTGCAGGAAGAGGACACCGAGTTCCGGAAGATTATCCATTTATTATTAACACTGATTTTGAAAATTTAAGCAAAACTAAAGATGTCCAGAAAGTTTTATTGAGTTTAGGTTTTAAAGAAGAATTGGAACGTTCTTTAATTAAAAAAGTTAGAGCAGGAATAGGTAAGATGCGGGGAAGAAAATATCGACGTAAAAAAGGCATCTTAATTGTTGTTGGTAAAGAATGTCCATTATTACAAGCAGCAAAAAATATTCCTGGTGTTAATGTTGTCATGGCTAATGCTTTAAATGCAGAATTATTAGCTCCTGGTTGTATGCCGGGAAGAGTAACTTTATGGACAGAAAAAGCAATTGATTTAATCACTGAGAAAAAAATGTTTATCTAAAATGGTTGAAGTAAAAGAAATTAAAGGAAAAGAACAAACGGTAATTGAACCGAAGCGTTATGTGGAAGAGTTTGATCCATATCAAATTATTAAATATCCTTTATCGACAGAAAAAAGTATTCGGCAAATTGAGTTTGATAATAAATTAGTTTTTTGTGTACATCCACGAGCAACAAAGAAAGATGTTAAGAAAGCAGTGGAACAGCTGTTTAAAGTAAAAGTGCAAAAAGTTAATGTTCAGAATTCATTTAAAGGTGTGAAGAAAGCTTATGTAAGATTAGGACCAGAAAGTCTAGCCTCTGATGTCAGTGCAGACTTGGGGTTGATTTAGGATGATTAAAAAATTAATACAGTGGAGGGAAAGTTTTGTCATGAATGTGGCACTAAGCTTACGAAGTAAGCGCATGTGGCACCTCTTTGGATGATAAACTTTGTAAAGTTTATTGGGAAAACGACTAATCCAACAAAGACGGGGACGGGGAACAGGGCCATATAAGTCACCTAGTCATCGCTTTAAGGGAAGAGTTAGACATCATCATTTAGAAACAACTGGAAAAGTAGTTGATTTAATTCATTGTGCTGGTCATACTGCTCCGTTAATGAATGTTGCTTATCTTAGTGGGGAACAGGTTTTAGGTTTAGCACCGTTAGGAATTAAAGTAGGCGATGAAATTGATATTAATAAGAGTGCAGAAATTAAAATTGGAAATGTTTTACCATTAAAAGATATTCCGGAAGGAACATTAGTACACAATTTAGAACTCCGTCCTGGTGATGGGGGCAAAATAGTCAGAAGTTCAGGATCATTTGCGAAGGTTGTTGCAAAAACTGATCAAGTAGTTAGGGTATTATTACCTTCAAAAAAAGAAAAGAAATTTTTACCGCAGTGTCGAGCATCTATTGGAACGATTGCTGGAGCGGGAAGATTAGATAAACCTTTCCTGAAAGCGGGAATTAAAATGAAAAAAATGCGGGCAAGAAATAAGTTATATCCACGTGTTTCTGGAGTAGCAATGAATGCTGTTGATCATCCTTTTGGAGGATCAAGTTCGGATCATAAAGGAAAACCAACTCAATCGCCAAGAAGCGCACCTCCAGGTAGAAAAGTGGGCATGATTGCTCCGAGAAGAGTAGGAAGGAAGAAGAAATAAAAGGTAAATTATCATGGCAAAAGAATTGAAATGGCAAGGAAAAACTGAACAGGAAATTAAAGAGATTGACTTAAAACAGTTCATGGAATTAGTGCCTGCTCGAAGAAGACGTTCACTGAAGCGAGGGTTTACTCTAGCACAAAAAGCATTATTAAAAAAAGTTGAAGCTGACGATAAGAACATTAAAACTCACTGCCGTAACATGATTATCATTCCAGAAATGTTGGGCAAGATGATTAAAATTTATAATGGGAAAGATTTTGTACCAATTACAATAACTTTTGAAATGTTGGGACATACTTTAGGGGAATTTTCACATACCCGAAAAATGGTTACACACAGTTCAGCAGGAGTAGGAGCTACTAGATCAAGTAAAGCTATCTCAGCAAGGTAAAACTAAAAATGGGAAACAAACAAGAAACTGGAACGGAACATATTGCCATAGCGAAAGCAATGAATCTACCAGTTTCAACTAAGCATGGAGTAGAGATTAGTAATTTTTTACGTTATAAAAAAACTAGTTTTGCTAAACGTTTCTTAGAAGATGTGATTCAGTTGAAGAAACCAGTTCCATTTAAGAAGTTTAATCGTGATGTTGGACATAAACCAGGGATGGCTGCTGGTCGTTACCCACAAAAAGCTGCTAAAGAGTTTTTAAGTTTAATTAAATCGGTTGAGGCTAATGCCCAGATGAAAGGTTTGAACACTTCTAATCTAAAAATTACTAAATTATTAGCAAATAAAGCTTCTCTTCCGATGACAGGTGGAAGACAAAGAAGAGGAACGAAGAGAACTCATCTGGAAGTGGAAGTAAAAGAAGTTGCCACACTTAAAAAAGATGATTTGAAGAAAGTAGAGAAGTCGGTCGAAAAGAAAGTTGAGACACAGGTTGATGAGAAAAAGGTAGAAGTTAAAGAAGAACAGCCTGTAGTTGAAGAGCAGAAAGAAGTAGTAGAAGAGAAGGTTGAACCTGTAGTTGAGGAGAAAGTTCAGGAAGAAGTTAAAGAAATTATTGTTAAACCAGAAGAGCATAAAGAGATTATTGTTGAAGAGAAAAAGGAAACTGATTTAGTAAAAGAAGAACCAGTTGAGAAAGAAGTTATTGTTAAACCAGAAGAGCATAAAGAGATTATTGTTGAAGAAAAGAAAGAGACTGAATTAGTGAAAGAAGAACCTAAAGTTGAAGAGAAAGTTGAACCGGTTGCTGAAGTAGTTAAAGAAAAAGTTGAAGAAGTAAAAGCAGAAGTCTTACCAGAAATTGAAAAGATTAAAGAACCTTCATCTAAAGAATTATTAGCGATGGCGCAAAAGAAAGCGGCAGAATTGAACAAGAAAGAAAAGAGAGATGAAAGTGTTCAAGAAGTAGAGAATTTATATGAACAATTGAAAAAGAAAGGATCCTTACGTGATAAGGGAGGAAAGAAATAACAATGAAAAATTACAAAATAATTTTTAGTGTATCAAAAAACTGGAGTTTTTTAATATGATTGAGCGTGACTTTATAGCCCAAAAAACGAAAGAGTATTACATTAGGAAGTATGTAGAAAGTAAACTAAATCGAGTGGGCATTTCACAAATTACATTGAAAAAAATTCCGTTAGGAGAAAAGATTATCATTAATACAAGCAGGCCAAGTTTAGTAGTTGGTTCTAAAGGAGCTAATATCAAAGACTTAACTAAGACTTTGAAAACTAGGTTTAAATTAGAAAATCCGCAAATCGAAATTAATGAAGTGAAAAATATATTTTTAGATGCAAACATTGTTGCAGAGCAAATTGCTAGTTCATTAGAACGGTTTGGTTCAGCCCGATTTAAGGGAACAGGACATAAGACGATGGCTAATGTAATCAGAGCGGGAGCAATGGGTGTGGAGATTATTATTTCAGGAAAAATCCCAGGATCACGGGCTAAAAATTGGCGGTTTTATCAAGGTTATTTGAAGAAGTGTGGTGATGTAGCAGTTTCAGGAGTAAGAAAAGCACAGAAAGCGGCCTTATTAAAGAGTGGAATTATTGGAATTAAAGTAGCAATTATGCCTCCAGATGTTGTCTTACCTGATCGAATAGAAATTTTAGATGAGCCAATTCAAATCATTGAAGAGATTAAAGAGGAAGAAGTGATTAAGAAAGGAAAAACGAAAAAGAAAGCTCCTAAAAAGAAAACTGTGAAGAAGAAAGTGATTAAAAAAGGAGCTAAAGTTGAAATTGCAACAGAAAGTAAACCGGTTGAAGAGAAGATTGAGGCTGTAGTTGAAGAGAAAACAGAAGAGACAGTTGAGCCGATTGCTGAAGTAGCTGAAGAGAAGACTGAGGAAGTAGTAGCTGAAGAAGTTAAGACAAAAACTCCAGAAGTGGAAGAGAAAGCTTCAGAAGTAAAAACTGAAGAAAAAACTGTTGAAGATGTTAAGTCTGAAGAAACTGTTCCGGAACCAGCAACTGAAACTGTTGAAGAAAATCATCAAGAAGAGGAATCACAATCATGAAAATCATGAAAGAGTTAAGGGATCTACCAGCAGAGGAAATGAAATCCCGTTTAGAAGAGTTTAAGAAAGAGTTATTAAAATTAAACGTGGAAGTGGCTACGGGAGCTAATCCGAGCAGTCCTGGGAAGTTAAAACAAACGAAAAAAAATATTGCTCGTATCTTAACTTTATTAAATGAAAAAGAGGTTAAAAACAAATAAATGGAAGGCGTATGTAATCAATGTGGGCTACCACAAGACCTTTGTGTTTGCGAAGCGATTGCTCGTGAACAGCAAAAAATCACAGTCAAAATTGAAAAACGAAAGTTTGGTAAAAAATATACAATCATTAGAGGAATCAAGAAAGAAGCAAATGTGGGAGAAATCATTAAGAAACTGAAGTCTAAGTTTGCTTGTGGTGGAACGGCCAAAGGTGGGCAACTGGAGTTACAAGGTGACCACAAAAATCGGATGAAAGAAGCATTGGTTGCTTTAGGTTTCCCGGAAGAAACAATTGAAATCAAATAATCAAAAAAGGAAAACAAAGTTTTCCTTTGAGCGATATATAAACAAAAATGTTTATATCACGCATCAAAAATGAATGTTTTTGGTGAAGTAGTAGGAAAATGAAACAGAGAACACTTTTCCCATGGGAATTAATCGGAAAGGAGATTGAAGTTGTTAAAGCAAGTAACAAGAGTAATCTCGGGATGAAAGGAAAAGTAGTTGACGAAACCAAGTTTACACTCAAAATTAAAATTGAGGGAGAAACAAAAACCCTACTGAAAAAAAATATCATATTCAAAGTTGAACCCACTGGTCAACTGGTTGAGGGCAAGGATATTGTCAAACGACCGGAAGAACGGCTCAAATAAAGAAAAAAAATGAAGCAAACAAAAACGAAAGAAATCCTCGGGATTAAAGTGCCGGAGAAAAATTGTACAGATAAAAAATGTCCTTTTCACGGACAGATTGCAGTAAAGAGTGAACTGTTTACAGGAAAAGTGATTAAGAAAGATATTAGCCGTTCGGCAACAATTGAATGGTCACGTTCACGTCATGTTCCTAAATATGAACGTTACGAAGTAAGAAGAAGTAGGATGCGAGTGCATAATCCTGCCTGTGTTGATGCTCAAATTGGGCAGAAAGTAATCGTTGGAAGAACAAGACCATTAAGTAAAGATAAACATCATGTAATCTTAACAGTTGTAGATGAAAAATCTGAACTGAAAAAAGAAACACAAAGCAGTAAAACTGCTAGTGCCTCGACTACGTCTGCGGATAACAAAAAAATAGAATCAAACGAAAATGAAACCATTAAGCAGTAAAGTAACCAGAGCTTTGCCAGTGCAGGCTCGTGTACTAACTTGTGATAATTCAGGAGCAAAAGTGCTCAAGATTATTTCAGTTAAAGGTCATAATACTGTTAAGGGAAGATATCCAGCTGCTGGTGTAGGTGATTTAGTATTAGCATCAGTACAAAAAGGAAAACTGGAAATACGTAAAACCGTTGTTCCAGCGATTATTGTACGGCAAAGAAAAGAATTCCGTCGTGCAGACGGAACTAGGGTTAAATTTGAAGATAACGCAGCAATTGTCTTAAAAGATATGAAAGGAAATCCAAAAGGAACTATCTTTAAAGGTCCGATTGCGAAGGAAGTTGCGGAAAGATGGCCAGCAGTGGCTAAAGTAGCAAATATGGTTGTATAAAATGGTTAAGACAAGTTTTGTGAAAAGTTGGAACAGAAGCGTTCAACCTAGAAAGCAGCGTAAGTATAGATATAATGCTCCTTTACATCTCAAACAGAAAATGTTACATGTTCATTTATCTCCTGAACTGAGGAAAAAGTATGGCTTAAGAAGAGTTCAAGTTAAGAAAGGTGACAAAGTAAAAGTGTTAAGGGGTCAGTTCAAGAAACGGGAAGGAAAAGTGGAAAAGGTTAATTTGAAACAAGAGAAAGTTTTTGTAACAGGAATTGAACTAATCAAAAAGGAAGGCGCAAAACTAACCGTTCCATTAAATCCTACTAATTTAATGATTACAGAATTAAATCTTAATGATAAAAAACGAAAATTGAAGTTGGAAGGAAAGAAAACTGAACACAAGCCAACAAGCAAAGAAAATCAGAATAAAGTTGATGAAAAGAAAGTTGAAAAGAAGGAAGAACCTAAAAAATGAAACAACATCTAAAAAGAATTGCTGTACCAAAAACTTGGGCGATTGATCGAAAAGCAAACAAGTTTATTGTTAGACCTAAACCAGGAGCTCATTCTTTTGAAAGGGGCCTCGCTTTAGGAGTTATTATTAGAGATATCTTAGGATTAGCGACGACGATGAGTGAAGTAAAGAAGTTGCTTAATAATAATGATGTTTTAGTTGATGGTAAACGTAGAAAAAATCATCGTCATTTAGTGGGATTATTTGATATTTTAGCTTTTCCAAAAGTGGAATTGTATTATCGTTTAGAACTGGATCAAAAAGGTCGTTTAGTTTTGACAGAGATTGAGAAAACAGAAGCTAGTTTCAAAATTTGTCAAGTTACAGGAAAAACTGTTTTAACAAAAAATAAAGTTCAATATAATCTTCATGATGGAAAAAATATTCTGGCTGAAGTTAAAGCTAAAGTAGGGGATAGTTTAGTATTAGGTTTACCAAAATTAGAGGTTAAAGAAGTCTTAGCACTTAAACTAGGTATGTCTATCTTCCTGACTAAAGGAAAGCATATAGGAGATGTTGGAACACTGAAAGAAATTAAGGGAAAAGAAGCTAAGTATACTAAACAAGGCAAAGAGATTGAAACGTCTAAAGCATATTTGTTTGTGATTGGTGATAAAGAGCCCCTAATTAATATTGGTATGAACAAAAAATAATGATTAAAAATGATAAAAAATAAAACAAACCTGATGAGAGAAATTAAGATTGCCAAACTTACTCTAAATATTGGTTCAGGTAAAGACGAGAACATGCTTAAGAAAGGATTGATTTTGTTAAAGAAATTATCTCCTTTAGCTCCAGTTAAAACTATTTCCAAGAAAAGAATTCCGGCTTGGGGATTAAGGCCTGGGTTAACAATCGGTTGTAAAGTTACTGTACGAAAAGATGCTAAAGAGTTATTGAAAAGATTATTAGTAGCAAAAAGTAATCTCTTATCACCAAAATGTTTTGATAAAAATGGTAATTTTTCATTTGGTGTTCCTGAATATATTGATATTGAAGGGTTGGAATATGATCCAGATTTGAAAATTATGGGATTGGAAGTAGCGGTTACTTTAGAAAGGGCTGGTGCTCGAGTTAAACATCGTCGTACTAAACCACGTGATATTGGTAGGAATCAACAAGTTACTACTGCTGAAGCGATTGAATTTGTGCAAGGATTAGGCGTAGAGGTAAAAGAATAAGATGATAAAAATAAAAACTATTATTTTTAGCATGCTAAAAATCTCCAGGGGTGATTTTTCTGCATGACAACTAGCGATCATAAAAAAATGTTTACGCAACTTGATGCGAAACCAATAAAGAAAGCAAAATTCATTAAACATAATGCTCCTAAAGAACGATCTTGTGGAACAGCATTACGTAAATGTAAAAATTGTGGAAGAATGAGAGGACACATTAACATGTACCATTTACATTTGTGCCGGCAATGTTTCCGGGAAATGGCTCCAAAATTGGGATTCAAAAAATTTAGCTAACGCTAAATTTTTGATTGTTGCTAGCGCAACACTTTAAGAAATACGATTAAGATGAGGAAAAAATAAAAAAATGTTAAACGATCCATTGGCCGCGGCCTTAACAAAAATATCGAATGCGGAACGAGTAGGTAAACGTGAAGTAGTTCTTAAACCAGCTTCGAAAATGATTAAAAAAGTATTAACTTTAATGAATGAACATAATTATTTGGGTCAGTTTGATGAAGTTATTGATGGAACAGGAGGAAAGTTGAAAGTAAACCTCTTAGGAAACATCAATAAGTGTGGAGTAATTAAACCAAGATTTTCAACTCAGAAAAAAGAGTTTGAAAAATGGGAGAAAAGATACCTGCCAGCGAAGGATTTTGGAATTATTTTAGTTTCAACCCCACAAGGTATTGTTACTCACAATCAAGCCAAGAAAATGAATACGGGAGGAAAGCTGTTAGCTTACTGTTATTAAATGAAAGAAGATTTACTTCGAGAAATTGAATTTCCTAGCGAAGTTAAAGTTCAACTAGAAGATACTTTGCTTAAAGTTAATGGTGCACAGGGAGATTCACAAAGGAAGTTTTTTCATCCTAAAATTAAATTAGAAGTGCAAGGAAACAAAATTATTTTAACTTCATTAAAAGCGACTAAACGTGAAAAAACTAAAATTGGTTCAATGGAAGCGCATATTAAAAATATGATTAAAGGTGTGCAAGAAAAACATATTTACAAACTAAAAATTTGTTCTGGACATTTTCCGATGAATGTCTCTGTTAATGGGCAAGAATTTATTATTAAAAATTTTTTAGGAGAAAAAGTACCCCGTAAAATTAATTTCAATGAAAAAGTTGAAGTAAAAGTTTCCGGAACGGAAATTGTGGTTAGTAGTGCAGATAAAGAATTATCTGGACAAACGGCAGCGAAGATAGAAACCCTTTGCCGGATTACTAACCGAGATAGAAGGATTTTCCAGGATGGTTGTTACATCATTCATAAAGCAGGTAAAGATATCTAATTATGATAATATATTAAAAATGGCTGAAGAATCAAAAGAAATACGGAAAAAGAACAAAAAGCCCGATTTTATAGTTAAAGAAGCAAAGTTTTGTGCGCGAGTAAAGACAAGATGGCGTTTTCCTAGAGGGAAACATTCGAAAGTGCGGCAGATGCATCGAGGCAGACAAGCTTTACCTACTCCTGGATATGGTGCCCCTAAAACTGTAAAACATCAGCATCGCTCAGGTTTATTGATGGTTGTTGTTCATAATCAAAAAGATTTATCTTCGCTTAATCCAGAAAAAGAAGGAGCAGTAATCGCTTCAACTGTTGGAAAAAAGAACAAATTGGTCATTTTAAAATTGGCTGAAGAGAAAAAAATTAAAATCATTAATGTTAAAGATGTTTCGGCAACTGTCTTAAAGATGGAGAATGAGTTTACAGAAAAAAAGAAGTTGAAAACCGAAAAATTAACTGAAAGAAGTAAGAAGAAGGAAGAAAAGAAAAAGAAAGCGGAAGAGAAAAAAGAAAAGGAAGCAAAAGAAAAAGTAAAGAAAGCAGCTGATGAGAAAAAAGAAGGCTTAGAGGAATCAGTTGTTGAAGATGTGAAGAAGAAAGAAGAACGTGAAGCAGAGAAAATAATTACAAAAAGACAATAATTAATGATCCAAAATAACAAAAATGAAAAATAAAAAAATATTAGCAGCGAAAATCTTGAAAACTTCAAGAAAGAAGATTAGATTTACTGCTGATGCTCTGGAAGATATCAAAAAAGCAATCACCCGAGCAGACTTAAGAGGGTTAATTGCCATAAAAAGTATTTACAAAAATCAAGCTAATGAACATTCCCGTTCCGGCGCTCGAAAAATAGCTGCCCAAAAAAGAAAAGGACGAAGAAAAGGTAAAGGAAGTAAAAAAGGAAGTAAAAATTCCACACTTACTAAAAAGGATAAGTGGATGGCCAAAGTAAGGATTCAAAGAAAATTCCTTAAAGAATTGCGAGAAAAAAGTTTATTGTCGCCAAATAATTATCGGATGTTGTATTCAAAGAGTAAAGGTGGTTATTTTAGAAATAAGAGGCACATTAAATTATACTTAAATGAACACAATTTACTTGATATTGTGAAGAAATAAAAAAATGGCTCGAAGAAAACCAAAACAAGTTTTGTACCGAAGAAAGAGAGAAGGTAGAACTAATTACGCTAAACGGTTGACAATGCTCATAGCAAGAAAAACACGTTTAGTAGTTAGGTTAACTAATCAGAGAGTTATTGCTCAGTTGATTGAATTTACTCCACAAGGTGATAAAATTGTAGCAGGATTAGATTCCTTTGCTTTAAAGAAATTAGGATGGAGTTATTCATGTAAAAACATTCCGGCTGCTTACTTAACAGGTTTATTATTTGCTGAAAAAATTACTGAGAAAAAAATTACTGAATTAGTTTTTGATACTGGATTAAAATCGCCGTTAAAAAAAGGTAAAATTTACGCTTTTTTACAAGGCGTAGTTGAGTCAGGTGTTAATATTCCATATAGTGAAGGGATCTTTCCGACTGAGGAAAGGTTAAGTGGAAAACATATTAGTGAAGAAATGAGCAAAAAATTTAATGAAATGAAAGGTAAAATTAATAAAAAATGACGATCGAAAAAAAACAAAATAAACCGGAAGAGAAGAAAAGATTTCAGGCAGGAGCAAAAAGGAATTCTGGACCAAGAAATTATTCTAATCAAGAGAGAGAAGTACCGGAGTGGAACCCAAAAACAGATTTAGGAAAAAAAGTTAAATCTGGCGAAATAACCGATCTTGACGATATTTTTGATTCTGGTGAGATTATTTTTGAATCGGAAGTGGTCGATCTTTTACTTCCTGATCTTGAAGAAGATTTATTATTAATTGGACAGGCAAAAGGAAAGTTTGGTGGTGGTCAAAGAAGAATTTTTCGGCAAACACAAAAGAAAACAAGAGAAGGAAATAAAATTAAGTTCACGACTTGTGCAGTTGTAGGAAATAAAAATGGTTATGTGGGAGTAGGAATTGGAAAAAGTAAGGAAACTGTTCCCGCACGAGATAAAGCTAAAAGAAGGGCACGTTTAAATTTGATGAGGATTAGAAGAGGTTGTGGAACCTGGGCCTCTGATGCTCGAGAAGCAAACTCGATTCCGTTTGCAGTGGAAGGGAAGTGTGGTTCAGTAAAAATTAAATTAATGCCAGCACCGAAAGGAAAAGGTTTATGTGTTGAAAAAGAATGTGCAAAAATATTAACCCTGGCTGGAATTAAAGATATCTGGAGCAAGACGCAAGGGCAAACAAAAACGAAATTAAATTTAATTTATGCTTTAGTGGATGCTTTGAAGAAATTGTCAGAAATTAAAATCAAACCGGAAGATGTAGCGAAGTTAGGAATTGTTGAGGGTCGAATGAAAGAGGAACCTCGAGAAGAGATAGAAGAAGTAATTGAGGTTACGGAGCCAGTAAAAGAAGTTGCTGGAGTTGAGGAATAAAATGGCTGAAGAACAGAAAACTGGAACGGGAAAATTAGCGATCATTCTAGTTAGAGGTTTAGTTAATCTTCCTCGGCCGGTTAAGGATACTTTGATGATGTTAAGATTAAAGAGAAAGAATCATTGTGTTATAGTTGATAATAATCCTATTAATATAGGAATGTTAAAGAAAGTGAAAGATTATGTTACTTGGGGCAAGATTAGTGATGAAGTGTTTAAGGAAATGGTTGAGAAGCGAGGAGAAGAGTTTAAAGGAAGAGAAAAAGATCGCAAAGGAAAGTATAATTATAGAGTTTTAGAGATTGCTGGTAAGAAGTACAAACCTTATTTTCGTCTAAATCCACCGAGAAAAGGGTTTGGTAGGAAAGGTATTAAAAATCCGTTTAAAATGGGTGGTGGATTAGGTAATCGGGAAGATAAAATTAATGATTTAATTACGAGGATGCTTTAGAGATGGTTGTACACAAACAAAAGAAAGTTACTAAGTACCGGGGTCATACGACACATGGTGGTGGACATCGTAAGAAAAGGAGAGGTGCAGGTTCTCGAGGCGGTCGTGGGAGAGCAGGTACAGGAAAAAGAGCTAGTCAGAAAAAAGCAGGATTACCTCCGCAATTAGGAAGTAAAGGGTTTCATTCTCATCGTAGAAGTGGTAGGTTAAAAACGATCAATGTTGCTGATTTGGCTAAATTAGCGGACAATGGAGTTGTTGATTTAAAAAAATTAGGTTATGATAAACTGTTAGGAGCAGGAAAAATTAGTGTTAAGTTGACAGTTCAGGTGGTTAATTATAGTGCTCGGGCAGAAGAAAAAATTAAAGCGGCTGGTGGAGAGATTGTTGCAGTAGAACCGGCAAAAGAAGTTAAGGAAACTGAAAAGAAGTCAGTTCCAAAGAAAGAAAAAGAAGAACAAGTTGAAGAAATAACAGAATCACAATCATCTGAAAAAAAAGAAGATAAAGAAGAAACTAATTAAAAATGGGTTTACTCGACAAAATTATAGGTAACCTTCCTGAGATTAAAGGTCCGAAACAAAAAAGGTTACCATTCAAAGAAAAGTTAAAATGGACCCTGATTGTTTTAGTTTTATTTTTTGTGTTAGGATTTGTACCATTATTTGGATTAGGAGAGAATGCTTTACAACAATTTGAATTTTTATCAATTATTTTAGGTGCCTCATTTGGAAGTATTATTAGTTTAGGGATTGGACCTTTAGTTACTGCTTCCATCGTTCTGCAACTATTAAGTGGAACAGGTATTTTGAATTTAGACTTAACGACTACTGAAGGCCGGCAAAGATTTCAAGGATTACAGAAAGTTTTGGCAATCTTTTTTATTATTTTTGAAGGGGCTGTTTATGTTTTGATGGGAGGGTTAGCACCAAGTGCAGCTTTAGCAGGGACGTCCTTATACGGGCAGTTACAAATGATTTTGATTTTCCAGTTAATTTTAGGCGGAATTTTAATTATGTTTATGGATGAAGTGGTCAGTAAATGGGGTTTTGGTTCGGGAATAAGTTTGTTTATTGCGGCAGGAGTTTCGCAACAAATATTTATTAGAGCGTTTAATTTTTTACCCTCTCCTACTAATCCGGAGATGATGGCAGGAGCCATACCAGCGTTATTTCAATCATTATCAATTGGAGACATTACTACAGCGACATTAAAAATTGCTGCTATAGTTTCAACTATAGTTGTCTTTTTAATTTGTGTTTATTGTCAGGCAATGAAAGTAGAGATTCCTTTATCTTTTGGTAAAGTGAGAGGGTATGGAATGAGATGGCCATTGAACTTCTTTTATACTTCCAACATTCCGGTTATTTTAGTAGCGGCTTTAATGGCAAACGTACAGTTGTTTGCTAGGTTATTAGAAAGTTGGGGTTGGCCAATTTTAGGTACGTTTGCTGGGAATACGCCAATTAGCGGAGTAGTTTTTTGGGTTAACGCGCCGAATGTTGTTCAGGGAATTATTCAGGGCAGTTTTGGCGGAATAATGATTGGGCAGGCTTTAGTATATACTTTAATTTTTATACTTGGTTCAACCGTTTTCAGTATTTTTTGGATGCAGACAGCGAACATGGATGCTAAATCTCAAGCGAAGCAAATTATGTCGTCGGGGTTGCAAATTCCTGGGTTTAGGAGAGATGAACGAGTGCTTGAGAAAATTTTATCAAGATATATCTGGCCTTTAACGATTGTAGGGGGCGCATCGGTAGGATTGTTAGCAGCTTTAGCTGACTTAACTGGAGCGTTATCGCAAGGAACTGGTATTTTATTAGCGGTCATGATTATCTATAAACTTTATGAAGAGATTGCTAAACAGCACATGATGGATATGCATCCGGCAATGCGTAAGTTTATGGAATAGAAGTATAATTAATATTACTTAATATTACTTAATGTTA
>JAHJDQ010000017.1 GCA_018812355.1 Nanobdellota archaeon
CAATTCTAAGATTACGAGAATTTCTATTCTTAAATTGGTGTTTAACATTGCCTTCACCAGCAAATATTCCTCTGAGTATATCTGAATAGAAATTTTTATTATTCTTGAGATTTTTTACAAGTTCTTTCCATTTTCTTACAAATTTAACATCAGATAATCTAAAAATATAATAGGTTTTATTTGCCCTATTATCAATGTAGTTCCTTATAACAAGCCCATTTAAATTTGAAACCAATACTCTTGGAGTTGAAGAATAAATATACAATCGGGAGTTATTTTTACCAGTATATAATTTTTTTATGTTTTCGTGAAAGAATAATACTAATTCTAAACAATTATTAGTAAAAGTTACTTCTTTTGTTGTTTTGTTATCTCCTTCAGCTAACCATAATCCAACACATTCAGCAACTTCTTTTTTTGTTATTTTCATTTTTTCACCTCCAATCTCTTCAATAGTTTAAAGATTGGAGCTTTCAGAAAAAGAGCGAGAGGAGCGAAACTCATTAAATTTCTTTCTGTGTAAGCAAAAGAATTTTATTAAGAGTTTTGCGTTAGCTCTTTTTCATTTATTCTTATAGAATTAATAGTATATAAACTCTATCCAGACTTGTCGAGTGGGGAGTGGGTCTTATAATTAGAATTTAGTTTAAAAATGTTAAGAATTAATAACACCCACCACGGACACATTCATCTTTAACAGAATCAACCATTTTCTACAACCCAAAGGCATCCGTAAACTCTCGAATCCTACGGAACTCTTCCAAGAATCCTAAACCTTTATCGGTAATCTTAACAACTTTAGAAGGCGTTTTCTTTTTCTTGGCTTGATATTCTTCAATGATAATTAGTTCTTTTTTGATTAATTCTTCTAAATAGTTGTTCAGTAATTTATGAGAAAGATTAGATTTGTACATTAAGTGAGTTGGTTTGATCACTCCACCCTTATTTTGAATAGAAGAAAGGATGTCAAAAATTAACTCTAGTCGTGATCTTCGGGCTGCCATAAACTATCTTCTCACCACCTTGCGATAAACATAAAGTAATAGTAAAAATCCGGCTAGTAAAAACAATTCTCCCAAAACATAAAAACCTTCTAAGGCAAAAACAAAAATGAAAAAGATATTGCTAATCAATAATAGTAAGAAAGCTAACATAACCAAGTAAGCGTTATGTTTTTTACCCTTATTAAGATAATTTTTATAATAATTAAGTACAGTTAAAGATAAAAGTACGGCACTGGTTAAGTAAAAGACCATATATTGAAAATTAGCGATAATCGAAATTAATAAGATTAAATAAACAAACAAAGCGATCTGGCTCACTTCATACCATTTAGTTAATCTTTTTCTTGATTTTTGGGAAACAAAGAACAGTAATAACCACGCCCCTAAAATAGGGACCATCTGTAAAAAGAAACCGACACGGTAAAAAATATGCGTAAATTGAAGCCCTGACTGCGGTCCAGCAACTACTGGAGCAAGAGCGGTTAAAGCGGCATCTCTTACTGGAGTAAAGTAAAGAGTGGCAGAAGTACCGATTTTGAATAATAATCCTAAACCAATTAAAATAAACGAAAAAGCAAAATAAAGGTATTTGTTTTCTCGGTTTAAACGATAAATGCGATAACTATAAGTAGAAATCATTAAAGCTACGATTAAGATAATCGCTTCAAAGATAATATCCCAGCCGTTAAACCAGGTTGGTGTGAAAAACAATCGATACATAACTTAACCCCCAAATCCTACTTTTAAGTAATAAACTGGACTTGTCTATTTAAATATTTTGTGGATTTAGAAGCTGAATTAGTTTTCTTTATAAAGAGTTCCGTCCCTTTATAAGTAAGTTAAGTATTACTGTTATCATAACACACCTCTTTAATGTTTAAAACCCGAAAAACCTTCTTTTCCCAATTCCCCTGCGGGGGAACGGGGTTTTTATTCTAATTGTGTTCCTGACCAAAGTGTCCAGTCTTCTGAAGGAGAATAACCACCAAAAACAAAATAGGGGGGTTGACCTTGACCAAAGTAACCATA
>JAHJDQ010000125.1 GCA_018812355.1 Nanobdellota archaeon
AATATTAAATAAAGAAGCTTGACACATCTAACAATTCTTATCAAGGATAATATTAAAAATAGTAATAATAATATATTACTTATACTTTGGATAATCATAACATAATTGATAGAGATATTAAATAAAATAAACGATTGTGAGAATCTATATTCTTTAAACGTATAAATGACAGATAATAAACAGAAATAGATTAATGCAGATATTAATACAATAGATGTAGAAATAAACCGTTCAAATATTTGGTCATAAAATCCTTTGTCCTTAATTCGATTTAATATTTCACTTTTTTTGTAATCGAACATAAACAATATTGTAATCGAAGTAATAATGAAGCCAAGTAATGCTCCTGTAAGTCCAATAAATGGGTATAATAATCCATTAGGAGCCGAATTGAAAATATTATGTTTAAAAATCAAAGTGAAAATCGAGATAAGAATTGCTAAGATGAAACTAATAAAAACGTCCTTTTTCACAGGGTATTTATTTTTGCTCATTGAAGTATCTTCTCTTTTCGTTCATTAAAAGCAACAACCATATTTTCATACAAGTCATTTTCATTTTTGAGATAATGTTCTTTACTCATTGGAGTAATATATTTGAGAATTCTTTTCTTTATGTTCATTTCAGGTTGTGCTGTATTGTCAGTTTCAAAACAAAATTTCACAAAAAAATCTGAGAAGTTAGTTTGTGATAAATCTGATAATTGGTTAACCTTAAAGACAGATTTCATAAATTCAATAACTTTCATTTTATTGTCTTTAGGCCATCTTAATACTAACTCTAATTCTAAATTTTTTTCTTTAGCTTTATCTAGAATATCATCCACGTAACCAATCTCATCCATTCTTTCATCTGTTAGATTCTTTTTGAGTTTAATTTTTGCTACCCTCAAAAAATCATCTTTGATATTATCCAATAATCGTATAAGATCTTTTCCAAGAATTTGTTTACTTTCAAATGATTCTAATACATCTTTATACCTTTCTGTAAAATATTTTCTAAATCCTCCTACATTTAATTTAAGAGGCATATATTCAAGCATCAACTTATATTGATTTACGGCTTCATCGATATAAATTAAAAAGTATAATGTTCCGGTATTTAGATGGCAAATCCCAACTTCATCATCTTCATCATATTCAAATTTACATAGCTTACCATTAATTTCTTGATTGTAAGTTTCAGGATTCTCAGAGTATACAAACTTACCAACATAAATCGTCTTTCCATCTTCTGTAATTTTGTCAAAAATCTGAACACTAAGTTTATCTTGACCTAACTCAACATGATAAACATCGTTTTGGGATTCATCATTATTAATTGTCTCTGTTTCTGTCTTTATTTTATCAAATTCAGTTATTAATGAAAATGTTTGACCATCTTTTACCTTAAAATTTAAGTCATGTATATAAAAAGTAATATTCGCCATAATATGGGAAATATACTTATACATATTTAAAGATTACTGAATCTACAGATTATCATAAGATATAAACTTTCTTTTTCAGAAAAAGAACCAAAAACAGCCCCCTCTCTCGTCATAACGAACATACATTCTGCTATGCATTAATTGATATCAAAGTTATCCACACAAAAAAATTTCATTCAAGAAATAAAACAAACAAATTCAATCACCTCCTTCACAGTTCCAGAAATAGCTGATAGATTCTCCATAATCTCTTCTGATGAAGCACCATGTAGCGCCAGATAAGTGAACGACTTCGTCTCCAAACCAAAATGCTTGCACACTACGTAAGCTACTGACTCAGCCTGAATCTCTTTCTGCTTCTTGCTGCTCTTACTGTTACGATGCAACAACTCGTGAGCAATCTCATGTACTAACGTATTAACTCGCATGTTCACGCTGTCCCCAGAACCAACAACGATAGAACCGCCCTTACTATACCCATACACCCCATTAACCCCTAAATCCTGATACTTCAGCTCAATCCCTTTCACTGAACAGAACTCTTCTAGATAACCTAATAAAGATTCCTGATCATCGCCTTCCAGCTTGATGTCAATTGAAGGCAACTCTGCACCTTCTGTCTGCGAAACATCAAACACTGAAACAGGAAAAAAACTGACAACTTCGTCATCATCTTCTTTGCTCTTGAAAGGTGCTAAAATCTTGATTGATTTGCTGCCTTTCTTGACTTGACGACCAAGTTCCTGCCAAGCTTTGAACCCTGCTACTCTAGTTGCCGAAGGCATCGCAAAATGGATTAACAGCTGATTATGATAGCTGTATTCCCAGAATTTGGCCATTGTGTCAAGATACTGTTTGAATACAGTTGACTTCTTAACTGCATCAGTTTCTGTAGCAAGCTGTTGCAGTTTTTCTTTGATGAGATTCATGTTCTCACCACCGGCTGCTCGCCACAGATTAGGCAGGCAACTAAGTTAAGTTCTTCTGAAAGAACTTCATATTCACAAAAATGGTTTTTGGCTTTCATTTAAAAGCACCTCCGAAATTTTTTATACCGAGAGATGCCCGAAATGTTCTCTTATTGCTTTGACTTGTTGACGTTAGTTGTGACACAACGTTAAGACGGCAGGTTGTAAAACCAAAAGAATTAAGTTGGAATGTTGAGATTTAGGTATTTTTAAAAATTAAGAGGTTGCTGATAGAAAGCCAATTAACATTTTGAGTGAGAAGTTGGAAGAGGGGAATTATTGTGGAGAAAGAACATTAAATTACAATATTTTCAACATTCACATTTACAGTTTCAATAACAAGATTCTTAATTTGTGACTCAAGTTCACTTTTGTTCTTCAAAAAATCTTGTTCATCCAAGGTATAAAATGATAGTTGATCTTTATATTGATTAAGGAAACAAGCGCATAAGGCCATGTGTTTTCTGTCGTTATCATTATTCTTGATGGTGGATAATAATTTTTTCATCCATTTACTAAACTCAGAAGACTGAACAACCTTCTTATAATCAGTTTCAGTTGTTGGATATTGAAAACGTTGTTTGTTAGTAATTTGTATAAAAGCCTTAATACTAACCCTAATTTCTCCTATTATTCTGTATAATTCATTTGCTGTTTTCTGGTTAGAAATATTGTGTTTAACAATGTAATTTCTTACTGCCGTAAAAATTTGAGGATATTTCTTCTTAAATACTTCATAGAACTCAGAATCGATTTGTTTTAATGGATTTTTTGATTTACCTTATTGATCTAGGAAGATGGAAAAGAAAGAAGCCAATTCAATTAATTTAGGTCTGGTCTCTTCATTAACTGAACGAAGAATTATATTAAACTGGTTTTTCTGATAAGTTTCATCAATTTTCTCTGCACATGAACGTGAGATTGTTGCGTAGAGAAAAATATTTGTATCTAATGTAG
>JAHJDQ010000126.1 GCA_018812355.1 Nanobdellota archaeon
TTAATAAATTTTATTATTACCATTTTTAACGACGACAAAATAACATTTAAGCCTAAAAAGATTAAAAGAATAATCCTCAAAAAAACCAACACAGTATACAAAAACCAATACTACAATATCAATTAGCCATGCCAAAAACGAAAGCTATTTAAAGGATAAAAAAATCAATTTTGTTAGGGGTCGTGGTAGAACAAAAGCAGGGGTAGATGTACTATTCTGCTTTTTAGATGAACAATTTGGAAAATAAAATAAGCTAGTGTTAGCTTTAAAAAAATCATAAATATGAAAAAAGAATTTAACAATCTTCGAGCCGCATTGGAAGAACATTTGCGTTCAATCAATGAGAACAGTTCAGAAATTCAAACCATGTTTGATTACTTACAAGAAACTGAACACAAAATAGATCGTTTAAATCAACGCCTCGATTTAATCCAATTACAACAAGAAACGGAAAAACTACCACTCACTTCTTTAACAGAATTAGAACGTAAAATATTTGTTGTTCTTTATACTGAAGAAATTCCCCTTTCTTGTTACGAAATTGGCGTAAAAGCTAACTTACCGCTTGCTGTAGTTCAAGAATCAGTTTCTTCCTTATCTAAAAAAAGTATCCCCTTAGTTCGTTCTTTTGTTAATAATCAAGTCTTTCTGAAGTTAGAACAAAAATTTAAGGAACGTCAAGCTAAAGAAAACTTAGTTAACTTGTCGTTACATGCTTTCATGAAATAGTCATCATTGACTAAATGATTTAAGCACAAATATTGTGATTAATTATTTAATATTACCAGACTAACAAATGGTAATTTTGATTTTCGATTAAATATCACATAACATAAACATCAAATCTTTGATTAAAAGTTTTGTCACTAGAATTATGATAAAAATTTATAAATAACTGAGTTAATTTTGTTCTTATGAACAGATTAGATAAATTAATATTAGAATTAGAAGATCGGGTTGATATGGCTTTGCCTACTGCAAAAAAGGCAGCAATAATTAGACATGACGGCCTTATTGGATATTGTATAGATATCCATAACCTTAAGCGTGCTAAAGCCTCAGAATTATTCGAGAAACTTACAGAAAGTTTGGTTCAATTTAATATCCAACCTTATGTTTCCAACGTGGAAACTCCTTTGGGATTTAAGATTAAACGTAATGGCAGAGGTTGTTTAGCTACTGCTGAATATGTTGATCAAGTTTTTGGAATTGTTAATTTTAGAATTCTTCAGAATCAGAACACAACAGACATTGAAGTTCAATTGTACAACAACATATATTTAGTAAGTGCCAACCCCAGGTTGAAAGTTAAAAAAATGAAGGGTTAAACATTTACTCTTTAAAATAACCCAGCTTTTTTAACAAAATATACCCTTCAACAATGATTTTAAGCGAAACGTAACACTTTATACAAAATATGACTAAATAAGCCATAAAAAACACCAAAAAAGTAACATTTAAATAATCTATTACCTTTTCTTGCAAGATGTCAAAAAAAGAAGTGGTTGATGAAGGAAAAGAAAATCAAAAACCAACAATAATCAGAAAAGGACATTCTCGCAGCCAGTTCCATTTGACAGAAGAACAAATTAAATTACTTATCAAACATGCTGAAAAATTAAGAGACAAATTGATTATCAAATTATTTGCCTATTGCGGCTTAAGAAGATTTGAATTAGCAAAAATCAAAATTGAAGAAATTAATTTCGAAACGCGTAAAATCCGTATTCTTGGCAAGAAGAACATCGATCGTCTTGCCACAATCTTCTCAGATCAATTAGTGGAAGATCTTAAGTTATATCACCAATATGTCTTAAATAATCGCCCTAAAGGCTATCTATTCCCTGCAGTTTCCAGTTTAAATAACAATGGCCACATTACACCCACTCAAATTAACCGTATTGTTGCCAAAGCCGGCCAAAGAGCACAGTTAAACAACCCCGTCCCTGAATTAAAAAACATTAATCCTCATATTTTACGACATAGTTGTGCCCGTATTTTAAAGGACAAAGGCCTTAGTTTAGAGGTTGTTCAGAAAGTTTTAGGCCATTTAAGCTATAAAACAACGATGGATTTGTACGGAACGAAGAGCATTACGGAAATGGACGAGGAATTGAAAGAAAAAATTGGCGATCTTTTCGGTTAATTTTTCTATTTATCTCTTTATAAATCATTTAAACATTGATTAAAACATCTTAGCATTTAATTTATGATTAAAAAAGTGTATTTATAGAGTATACTAATAAAACAGAACAATTATAATCAAAAGTTGTGTAATTAAAACTTATAATCAATGATAACAAGTCAAATTAAAAGAAAATAAAAAAATTAGATGTATTTCTTAAATATCTCTTTTCTTTTTTTGTATAATCCTTTTGCTATAGCAAGTTTCATCATCCACAAACCTGCTAATAGTATGGCAAGATCGACAATACGCTGATTTAAACTAAACAAATTAAAAAAATTAAGTAAAGTATAAACAACAAGAATCAATCCAAACAAAAATAATAATTTTGGAAAATAATGATGCTTTTCAGGTATCTTAATTTCTGGTTTAACTTTCTTTGGTGTCTCAACTTTAACTTTACTTTCGACCATTTTATCCAACATAACTTAGCTTCTTCTGATCATGCGTTTCTTCAGCTTGTTTTGTCTTCCCGATAATCGACTTCAGTTTTTGTTCAAACATAGCCGCTTGTTTAAGTAAAGGTTTAGGATCAACTTTTAAGCCTGTATAAGCATCTAACGCTTTAATTATCTCTGCTGCTGCCCGACTATCCGGCATGTTACTTTTCGCTTCCGCAAACAATGCTAAAATCGGCGTCTTTGTACTCTTCGCTAATAACGCTCCTGTTACACCAACTATAATCCCTTCCATTAATGGACTGGCAGACCCACCAAGTTTTTTTTGCACATGATTTTGGGTTGAATAGTAAAATACTCTTCCCGATCCCGGATTAGGAGAACCGACTCCTTCTAACGAAATGATTTGTTTCGCCCCTAATAGTTTGGCCATATCATCAATCTGCGACGCTAATTTCCATCCCTGATTCTTGCCAATATTAATTGCGTGAATCAAGACTAAATTATACTTTTTATTGTAATGAATTGAGATTGGTTCAATCACTTTATTTTGATGGATTGCAATCATCGCTGGCATGTCTTCCATTTCAATAATTCCTATTTTTTCCGTCTCTAAATGTTCCAGTAAGAATTCAATCGCAATCGTGCCGATTAAACCAAATCCAGGAAAGCCTTCAATAATCGTTGGGTTTTTTGGTTTTTTTGTTAGAACTAATTTCATAAGTATCACCTTTCTTTTTTTAATAGTTAAAAGAATAAATTATGGCTATTTAAGTTTTTCTGAATAATTAACCATTAGAACATCACTCATCAAGAAAAGGTATACTCAGTTGGTTAGAAAGACTAACTTTTCTTAAAAGATTAATTTTCTCTTCTAAATCCTCCAATTTAGGATTAACTAAAAGAACTGCATGTTCATCACCACACCAATAAGTTGGATAAGTTACTTTGTTGGTAAAATCATGAGCAATTGTTCTCGCTTTATCATCACTGTCAGCAGAAAAGGGGTGCTCAACACCAATTCTTTCTCTTAGATTATCCTTACGACAACCGCTATAAGTTGCAACATAATTAGGCATCTCTCAAAAGTTTTGAACTTGATTTAAAAATATATCCATACTTCAAACTACTGTATGAACAAAACCTTTATAAAGCAAAGCAAAAATTTAACTTCTATGTTTTATCGAGTTAAAGTTACGGACCATATTCGCGTTCCTCCTAATATGTTTAACCGACCTGAGCAGGAAGCAGTCTTAGAGAACGTTAAATCTACTTATGAGAATTTTATCTCTAAAGAGCTTGGCTTTGTTGTTAATGTGATTGACGTTGGCAAAATTTCTGAAGGCGTTATTGTACCGGGAGATGGTGCTGGTTATTATGAAACTCAATTTGAATTACTTGTTTACAAACCAGAATTAAACGAATTAGTTTATGGAAAAATAAGAGATATTACTGATTTCGGTGCTTTCCTTGACTTAGGTGGAGCTGAAGGGATGGTGCACATCTCGCAAAGTATGGATGATTTTGTTTCTTTTAGTAAAGAAAAAGTTTTACAAGGGAAAAAAAGTAATCAAAGTTTAAAAGTTAACGATAAATGTCAAGCCCGTATCATTGCCGTCTCATATAAAGATATCAACCGTCCTAAGATTGGTTTAACCATGCGTCAGGAGGGTTTAGGAAAAATTGAATGGTTACAACAACAGCACGAAGAAAAAGCTGTTGCTCAAGAAGAAAAGAAGGAGAAATAAAAATGGCTAAGAAAAAAGCATGTAAAAAATGTAAATTATTTGTTGAGGGCGGTGAATGTCCTAACTGTAAAAGTAGTAACTTTACTACAAGCTGGCAAGGCAGATTGTATGTTAATGATGTTAGTGAATCAATGATTGCCGAAAAAATTAACATTAAAGTTAAAGGCGAGTATGCAATTAAGGTAAGATAAATGAAAATAACAATCACAGAAAAAAAAGATAATAAACTCCTAAACCGTTTAGAAGTTAAAGGTACACTTGAATTTGAACAAGTAACTCCAAGTAATGCTAAATTATCGGAAGCTTTAGCTAAAGAGCTTAATAATAAATTAGAATTAGTCATTGTAAAAAGTATTTATAATGAATTTGGTCAACAAAATGGAACTTTTTTTGCTATAATTTATGATTCTCTAGAAGCAAAAGAAAAGATTGAGATGAATACAAAACATCTTAAGAAACAAGCAGCCGAAGTTGCTAAGAAAACTGAAGAAGAAAAAGCAGCCGCAGAAGAAGCTAAACAAAAGGAAGCGGAAGAAAAAGCTCAAGCTGCCGAAAAACTTGCTGAAGAGAAAAAAGAAGCACCTGAAGAAGTAGAAAAAGCGGAAGAGCCACAAAAAGAAACAGTGAGTGAAGAGAAGAAAGAATCTGCTGAAGAAAAAACTCCAGAAGAACCTCAAATAAAAAAGAAAGAGGGTGAAGAATAATATGGCTAAAGCAAGTGGGAAAAAATTAGCTAGTAAGGGTAAGAAAGTTAAAGTTAAGAAAGAAGGTAAAAAACTATCTGCTTTATACGAAATTTCTGGCGATTCGATTAAGAGAAAAAATAGAACCTGTCCTAAATGTGGCCCTGGTATGTTTATGGGCAAACACAAAAACAGAGTTGTTTGTGGCAGTTGTGGTTATGTTGAGATGGTCAAGAAAGCTGTTGTTGAAGAGAAAAAAGAATAGAGTTTGTTTCTAATATTTTTTATGTTATTTGAAACGACCATATTTTGGATCCCAAAAGCAACGAGGAATAAAGAGATCCTTGTGCGTAGCCATGAGAGCCTCGTCTCTTTGACTTTGAGATTGAGGAGGTGGAGAGAGATAATATCTTGTTTCAGCAGCAGAATTTGAATCATTTAGAACTACAGCTACGACATGACCTCTTTCACCTAAAGCCTTTTCAAGATCATCAAAATGTGTACTCATATCTTTTCTAAGACTATCATAATAATTAGATAATCCTTCCTGAAGTTCTAGTATAGAACGACCTCTTTCACCTAAAGCCTTTTCAAGATCATCAAAATGTGTACTCATATCTTTTCTAAGACTATCATAATAATTAGATAATCCTTCCTGAAGTTCTAGTATAGAACAACCTCTTTCACCTAAAACCTTTCCAAAATCATCAAATGCTTCCCAAAGCTTTTTTAAAGCTTCAGAGTATTGTTCTGTTTCATCAGACATACGATTAGAACCATGAATATCTTTAAATAAATTTCTATACTTAGGAAGCAAAGTATTTTTGTTTAAAGAAGAAATTTTTCACCAAAATTAATAAATAAGCACTCTTTTTTAATCATATGCCTTTCCAACAACTAAAACAAGAATATCTTAAATGCACAAATTGTCCAGAATTAGTTCAAAATAGAACCCAAATTGTCTTCGGTTCAGGTAATGAGAAAGCTAAGATATCTGCTTGTTGCAATTATCTCCCAAAATTGTTCTCATCTCATTTCAAATACTACTGAAAAATAACTCAACATTTAAATAATCATTTTCGTTAAAACAAAAATAATTTACAAAGTTTCGCAGTTTGAATAAATGTGATTTGAAATGAAACAAAAATTTAGTCTAAAACGATATAAATATGCAGCAAATAAA
>JAHJDQ010000127.1 GCA_018812355.1 Nanobdellota archaeon
AAAAAGAGGCATGATGCTCATGGTGATAAACCAAATTTTAAAAAGAGAAGGTTTTTTAAAAAATAAATGGCTAGAATAACGATTAAAGGACATGAATTTAATCAATTGATGATTAGAGATTCTTATGATCGAAGAGCGGTATTATTTACAAATAATATTGTGGAAATTTTAAAGAAAATTGGTGTGGTTGATGATGATATTGATATCTCTTCACAAAAAGTTGCTCGGTTAAAAGGTGATGCTTTTGCGTCATGGTATTTTGATGGGCAGTACATGTATTTTAGTTATAAATTGTCTAACAAATATATTGATAATTTGTACATTGTTTCTAAAGTGATTGAGTTAGAAGTTAAGTCTTTGTTAAATGAAGAAATTACTGCGGATGAATTTATCAGACATTTTTATGAAGATAAAGATATTGAAAAAATGCGGAAAGAAGCACGTGAACTTCTTGGAGTTGAGGAAGGTTGTTTAGATCTGGAGTTGATTAATAAAAATTATAAAATTCTTGCTAAGCAACATCATCCTGATGCTGGCGGTGAGATGGAAATGTTTAAGAAAATTAATCATGCTCATAAGATGTTGAAAAGGGAATTGAGTTGATTGTTGGATTTGACTTAACGATGTTAAGTGAATTATGCGATATTTATCGCAGAGAAAGCCTGAAACCCAAAAATTTAAGAGGTCGTAACAAAAAAAAAGCGTAACCATCATTAGGTGATGGAAAATATAAATTCTTTCACAATAACTTTATAAACTGAGTTCAATATTTTAGTTTAAATGGGAGGATTTACACGAAAACCTAGTGGACGAGATTCAGGAAGATCTGGCGGAAGAAGTTCTGGTAGAGATTCAAGTAGACCTAGTCGTAGTGGTTCAAGTGGTAGCCGTGGTGGTTATGGTGGTGCTAGAAGTGGTCCAAGTAGATATACATCAAGAGGAACTGGTCAAGGTAGATCAACGAGAAGAGCTGATAAAGTAGAAATGCACGAAACTATTTGTGATAAGTGTGCCAAGAAGTGTGAAGTTCCTTTCAAACCAACAGCTAACAAACCGGTTTATTGTAGTGATTGTTTTGTAAAAGATGATAGTCGTTCAGGTGGTGCCGATAGTAGAGGGAAGCCAAACCAGTTTGAACAAATTAATGCTAAGCTTGATAAAATCATGAAAGCGTTGAATATTTAAGTTCTTAGAAAATCATATGTCCGCTTGCACGGCACGATTATGGCGCTTATTTTATTTTTTTTAATTAGTGCGCCACGTGCCTCCTTTGGCAAAGCCGACATATTATTTAATTTCTAGAAACATTAAAATAAGTTAAGATTATTTCTTAGACTATGGTAAGAGATTTAACCGGGAAGCATCCATCGTACTTTGAAGCAACATTACAACTAAGAGAATGTTCTCCAGAAGTTTATGATTTTGTGGAGAAAGAAGTTAATCGTTCGGGGTTAAAGATTGCTAAAACTAAAAAAGTTAATAATGGTTTTGATTATTATACTTCTGATAATGGTTTAACTCGAGCTCTCGGTAAGAAGTTACAGAGTAGGTTTGGAGGCAATTTGATTGTTACGGCAACTTTGCATACTCAGAAAAAGAATGATCAGTTATATCGGGTTACGGTCATGTTTCGGGAAGCTGGATTTAATAAAGGCGATAATGTTGATTATGAAGGGGAGAGTTATCTAGTTAAGTTGATGGGTGGGAAAGATATTTTTTTACAACACACCAAGACTGGCAAGAAAGTGCATGTTAAGTATAAAGAGATGGGCAGGATTAAGAAAAAAGATTAAAATTTAACAATCTGCCAACCGCCAGGAGAATTCTTTTGATTTAGTGTAAGATGAGGTTTGTAAGGTGGTTCACCGGAAGTCATGATTTCTAAATCACCACAAAGATTAACCATAAACAATTCTTGTGAATAATCCCCACTTAATAATTTAATTTCTGTACCAGGTTTAATTCTACCTTGCTGGAGAAGTATTTCAAAAGGTTCGTGACCATGAAATTCTGGAGCTTCACCTGTTCTTTGATATTGTTTCAATTGGTGCATAATTTTTTCAATGGTCATTTTTTTATTTTGTATCTTAATGATTTATATATTTTATTCAACAAGTTTATTAAAAACAATAATTTTAGATGGATTATGGATGAAGAGATACTTAAACACTTACAAGAAATTAATGGAGAAGATTTTCCAGAAGAAAAGCATCCTAGAATTAAGAAATTATGGTTAGTCTTGATTTCAGTTTTTTTAGTGATGTTAATGATTTCATTTATCTTCGTTACTTTTCCGATAGGTGATATTCTACAAGGAAAATTGGAATCTAATTTGTTGCAAGGAAACGTGATTTCATTAGATGATTTTAAAATTATTTTTGAAGATGGGACGGAAGAGGTTTTGAAATCATATTATTTTAACGAGCAAGAAGTTGAGATTAGTTTATGTTTAGAAGGGTATCAAGAAG
>JAHJDQ010000128.1 GCA_018812355.1 Nanobdellota archaeon
ATAAACAATAATGAACTAATATTTAAATTTAAGTGAGCCGAACCCTATAAGTGTTATTCAATGGAACTATGCCGACCTTCACGAACTTCTTCGTTTAATCTCCTACGGAGTTAAACCTCGACCACGCTGCGCTTTCCTCCCTTCGGTCGTCAGGGAACTTAACAGCAACTAAACGAGAAATGGCTCGGCTCGCCATTTCTCCAAATTTCAGTTTTCAGCTCTGTTCCACTCCCTTCGGTCGCTCCACGAGGAAAACTGAAACTTCGTTTAGTTGCGATGTTAAGTTCAATCATAAAACCCGCTATGTTTAAGACGACAAAGTACCTAAAAATATAAAGTGTTGTTGCCTTCGTTTAGTCGGAAAAGACAAAACTCTAAAATCACTTCGTGACTCTGTATAACATTGACTAAACGACTACGCTTTCGCTTCGTCCAAATTTTTTCTAAAAGTAAAGAACGGAGTTGGGGGCTATTCTTCTAAACAAATCAATTCACCAGGATCACAACAGAACTCATTTGGGCAAAATTGAGTACATTCGGTGGCAACTAACCCCTCACAACAGTCCCTTTCATCAGGAGGTACAATATAATCTTCAAATCCAATACAACCAAGAGATGTTTCACTTAAAGAATCATCAAGAATCTCTATTTGATATATTTTTGGATCATCCCAATTTTCGCAAGTTCTTTGGATAGTCCATAAATGTTCACCATCCCAATCAACTGCCCATGGTCCTTGCGCAACGGGATATATTTCTCCAACTAACTGACCACTTTTATTATATTTACACATTCCTTTTTCACAACTATACATAGTCCAAAAATATTCTCCTGTCCATACTACTGGACCTCCAGGAATGTATAACTCATCAACTAATTCTCCAGTCTTAGTAATTTGATATAGTTTCTCTCCATTCCTACTTCTCAGATAAAGATATTCGCCATCGGTGGTCAATCCATTTGTTCCTCCTTGTTCAGCAAATGGGATATCAAATGAATTATAGATTACAAATTCATTATTTTCCAACTTGAATTTAAATATTTTTAATAAGCTAAAATCATTAACATAAAAATATTCTTCATCATGTGTTAAACCTCGTGGATTCATTATTTCATCATTTGCATATTTTATAGTTTCTCCATTTTCTGGATTTATTCTAATAAAATCTAATGATTCACCTAATTCTCCTCCACCTATACTAAATCTGTACAAATAATTATCCTTAAAAGTTATTGCCCAACCAAAACCAATACCCCCTCCTAGTTTTTTAACTATTTTCCTTGTTTCATCTTCATCATCAAAAATATAGGGATATTTATCATTAGAATCTCCTGGAAGATAGTTAAGTTTGAAATTTTCATTATTTTCAAAATTTAAGTTAGGTATTGGAACAGTATTATCTCCAAAATCATTATCTTCTATCGTTGCTATTGACCCATCATAAATATTAAATGCATTTTCTGGGACGTCCCTAAATCTATTTTTAGTTATTGTTAAAGTAGATTCCATTCCTGCAGTTATTGGTTGTTTTTCATAATTGTAGAAATAATTTCCTTCTATGAAAGATTCTGTTTTTTCATGATGGATTGCCCAGCCTGCTCCGTCGTGAAAGATGTTATTTTTTATTTGAACATTAGTATTATATTGTTCTAAAGCAATTTCATGATAACCATTACCATATAAGAGATTATTCTCAAATATTGGTTCAGATTTTTCTGCATATAATCCCTCCGCGTTTGTCCATCTAATGATAGAATTTCTAATCGATGCTGCAGAATCAAATTGTTCTATTCCCATTTCTCCATATTCAACTATAACATATTTAAATTCGGAATTTGAGCTATCTTCTATAGAAATCCCATTCCAATCACCATTGATAGGATCAGGCGCGTTAGATGTAAACCAAATTTGTTTTTGTGGGGTACCAATCGCTTTAATAGTTCCCCCGTTAGCACCTAATCCTCCTTTGTCAAGATTTTTATAATCTCTAGAATATTTAAATTTAACAATTGTCCCAGGTTGGATAGTTAAAGTAATTCCTTCAGGAACTTCAACATAACCATTAACAAAAATATTCCCTTCCCAAATTTCATTCTGATTTAAAGTTCCTGACTTCTCAACAAAATTACATTCATTTGGGCAAGTCCAACCACAATCTAAACCTTCTTCTTCAGCATTATAAATGCCATCAGAACAATGACTTGTAATACAAGCCCCATTTTCACATGTTTTCCCCTGCTTTGAACAATCATAAGTATGGTCTCCTTTGTACCTTCCCCCCTCACAAACATATTCTTGAAGTTTAACTCCATCTCTCCAGCATTTATCATGTTTATCAATCACTCCTCCAGGATAATTTAATAGAGTGACAAAACCAGCTTCTTGATAATTAGAGCCTCCATCCGAATCTCTACAATTAATTGTTGCTTTTCTAAATTGCTGAATTTTTGGGTTCTTACGAATTTCCATTAATCTTTGATATTTTTGGCGACTTGCTTGACCAGATAAATTTGGAGTTTCGGAGTCATCAGATAAAACATAATTTAGTTCTTCATCGGATAAATTGTTTAATTCTTGTTGTAATTTTTCATCCGTCATTTGTTCAGAACATCCCGAAATTAGAACAACTATAATAATTCCTATAACCATTAAAATCGAGGCTACCTCTTTTTTTGCCATCTTTTATGTGAATATATCAAAAGTTTATAAATATTACTTGAAGATAAAGAATAAATTTAAACTTACTATAAGCCCCCAACTCCTTACTCTAGTCTGCTACGCAGGTGATTTATTCTTTTAACTTTTAGAAAAAACTACGGCAACAACACTATTTTTAGCGGGTTTTATGACTTCTCGTTTAATGTTCCCTTCGGGAACTTAAACTTCGACCACGTTGCACTCTCACTATGTTCGGGGAACTTAACAGCGATTATCCGGAAAATCCCTTGCAGGAATTTTCCCAAATTG
>JAHJDQ010000129.1 GCA_018812355.1 Nanobdellota archaeon
AAAAAAGAAGTTGTAAAAGAAAAAAAAGTGAAGATAGGCTTCTGGAAGAAAAGGAAAGCTGAGAGCGAAGAAAAAAGAAAACAAAAGAAAGCCAAGAAGCTAGAGAAAAGAAAGCAAAAGAAAGCTAATCATCAGCAAGTTAATCATCAGAAAGTAGATCAGAAAGTAAACATCAATAAAGATAAAACTGTAAAAACTGTAAAAGCAGTTGTTAGTAAAACTAAACGTGGTAAGAGTAGTACTAAAAAAAGTAAGAGTGGTACTAAAAGTAGTAAGAAGAAGTTTAATTTTAAAGAACAGCAGTGGAAATGGTTTGCCTCATTAATTATAATTATTTTAATAGTTTTATTTGTCCAATTTAAAGATTATTTGTGGTTAAAAATAAATTCTTTAGCAGGGATAGAGAAAACAATTTTTTATATTGTCGGCGGGATTGTTACGCTAGCATTTATGATTCTCCTCGTTTTTATGTTTAAACCGAGGAAAGCTGAAGTTAGTAGTGGGAAAGCAATTTCTTCCGTAAAAAGTAAGATTTCTATCTCCGGTTCGGGAACGGAAATTGATACACTGTTTCAAATTGTGGAAAAGAAAGGAAAAATTAGTTTTGAAGAAATGGAAAGAACTTTTAAAGTTACTAAAGCTCTAGTTGAAGATTGGGCGAAGATTTTAGAGAGTCATAATCTCGCAGTAATCCATTATCCAGCTTTTGGTTCTCCAGAATTAAGGAAAGTGGAAGAAGTTGAAGAGAAAAAAGAGGAAGCTAAATGAGTGGAATCATAGAAATCAAGAAAGTTAAATGTGTGAAGCAAAAGAAAATGAGGAAGTTAAATTGGTGTAGCAATGGAAAAAAGAGGAAATTGTTAAATGACTGAAGGCATAATTGAAAAGTATAACATTACAGAAGGTGGCGTAGATGTAGAGGTAAAAATTGTTGGTAAGAAAGGTTCTTTAAAAAGTTATGAATTATTTCATCAGCAAATCTCTCCAGCAACAAGAGCTTTACTTGATAATATTAAACAAGAATTAATTGGCACAATCAGAATTACAGCAGAAGAAATTCTTGATCCTAAACGGATTAATGCACTCAAAGAAAAATTTCTAGAGAAAGCTAAAGAATTGTTAGCGCAAAAGCTTCCCCATTTAGATGGCAAGATGGAACATTTCCTAACGATGACTTTAATGAAAGAAATGTTAGGGTTAGGTGATATTGAAATTTTATTAGGAGATCCATTCTTAGAAGAGATTATTATTCTTTCGGCTAATGAACCGATTAGAGTATTTCATAAAAAGTATGGTTGGCTCGCTACTAATGTCTTTTTGAGAGACGAGATGCAGATTAGAGATTATTTTAATGTGATTGCAAGAAGGGTAGGAAGACAGATTACTACGCTAACTCCATTATTAGATGCCCATTTAATTACGGGAGACAGAGCTAATGCTGTTCTATATCCTATTTCAAGTAAAGGAAACACGTTAACAATTAGAAAGTTTGCCCGTGATCCATGGACAGTTACAGATTTCATTAAAAATAAAACTTGTAGTGCTGAGACGTTTGCTTTAATTTGGTTAGCGATGCAGTATGAAGCTAACGTGTTAATCTCTGGCGGGACAGGAAGTGGAAAAACTTCTTTGTTAAACGTTTGCATGCCCTTCATTCCGCCTAATCATCGGATTATTAGTATTGAAGATACAAGAGAATTAATGTTGCCTGATTATTTATTTTGGTCACCGTTGACTACTCGCCAACCGAATCCGGAAGGGAAAGGTGAAGTAGGGATGATTGATTTGTTAATTAATTCTTTAAGGATGAGGCCTGATCGGATTGTCTTAGGAGAGATGCGTAAGAAGGAACAAGCAGAGGTTTTGTTTGAAGCGATGCATACCGGGCATAGTGTTTACGCAACAGTGCACGCAGATTCAGTTTTTTCAACAATTCAACGATTAACTAACCCACCAATAGAAGTTCCAGCTAACTTGTTAATGGCAGTTAATCTTAATGTCGTCATGTTTAGAGATCGTCGTCGAAACATTAGACGAGTTTATCAATTGGGAGAGTATCTCTTACAGGCTGATGAAGGTAAGGATAATATTAAACCTAACATTTTGTATCGTTGGAATCCGGCTAATGATCAACTAGTTGCTCACCAAAAACCAATAAGATTATTTGAAGAGTTAAGCAGGCATACTGGTTTAAGTGAGGGAGAAATTAATAATGATCTAAAAGAAAAGAAAAAAGTTTTTGAGTGGATGGTTAAGCATGATATTAGGGATGTTAATTCTGTTGGCTTAGTGATGAAATTGTATTATTTAGATTCAGAAGAGTTAATTAAACAAATTAATCAAAATGTTGATCCAAAAGTAATTCTTAAAGATCGAGATAAATCAAAATGGTAGCGATTCCCTTCTCTTTTATTCCAGTTAAAGTTTTGAAAGGTTTTTCTAAACATTTTTTAAACGTTGGTAAGTTTTTAGAGAAATTATTGCCCTATATTCAACAGGATTTAAATAAAGCAAACTTAAAAATTGAGAGTAAGCAATATTTAGCAATGTGCTTTACTTCGACTTTATTTCTGTTTATTTTTTTAGGTTTTACTTTTACACTTTTTCTTTCCAAAACTGGAAAGATGTTTGCTGGTGTTTTTTTTGCTTTTTTAGTGGCATTTTTTATTCTTTTTATTCAAATTAAATATCCTAAGTTACAAGCTGGAAGAAGAACGAAAAAACTCGATACAGATTTATTAGGAGCGTTAAGAGCAATGTTGATTCAACTTAATTCTGGCGTACCTTTGTTTGAAACTTTAGTGATTACTTCGAAGCAAAGTTTTGGTGAGGTTAGTAAAGAAATTAAATTAGCGGTTGAGGATATTCATGGAGGAGTGCCCCAGATTACCGCTTTAGAAAAGATGGCTTTAAGGAATCCTTCCCCTTATTTCAGAAGAGCGTTATGGCAAATCATTAATGCGATGAAAGAAGGTTCAACGATTAATCAAGTAATAGAAAATATTATTACTAATTTAGGTAAAGAACAAATTGTCCAGATTGAGAAGTATGGATCGCAGTTAAGTCCCTTAGCAATGTTTTACATGATGGGTGCAGTAATTCTACCGGCGTTAAGTATTACTTTTATGGTTGTCTTAGCTTCATTCATTGAAATGGAAGAAGTAATGATTAAATCGGTTTTTTGGGCTTTATTAGGATTTGTCGTGTTTTTACAGTATGTTTTTTCAGGAATTATCAAAACTAAACGGCCTAGTTTATTGGAGGAGGAATAAAAGTTGAAACAGTTATTAAGGACGATTGCTAAAATTGTACCACGGAAAGTTAGAATTAAGGTTAGAACAAATTTAGATTTTACGACGATTAAAGCTAATGTTGATTATTTGATTGGAGGAGTGTTAGTTTTATCTGTATTATTTGGGGTGTTATTCGGGTTCTTATTAAGTTTATTTTTTAATTATCCGTGGTGGTTATTTTCTTCAGGTTCATTTGTGGTATTGTTAGGATTGGCGTATGTTTATTTAATGTTAGCAATTGACAAAAAAGCTGCTCGGATTGAAGAATCTCTGCCCGATGCATTACAACTAATGGCTTCCAATTTACGAGCGGGGATGACTCCTGATAAAGCGTTATTGTTAAGTGCCCGGCCAGAGTTTGGAATTCTTAAAGATGAAATTGATTTAGTCGGCAGGAAAGTTGCCATGGGGACCAGTATTGGCTTTGCTTTAATGGAAATGACAACACGAGTGAAATTAAAACGTTTATCTAGAGCTGTAGAGTTAATTAATTCTGGATTAGATTCAGGAGGAAGTTTAGCGATGTTATTAGAAATGACCGCTAACAATTTACAAGATCAATTTTTAATCGATAAAAAAATTAAAGCGAGCATTACAATGTACGTTATCTTTATTTTTTCAGCGGCGGCTGTAATTACACCATTTTTATTTGGGTTAAGTTCGTTCTTAATTGACATTTTAAAAAATAGTTTATCACAAATAGAAATTCCCACTGGGGCAAGTACAATGATGCCAATTAAAATTGCAGAAATAAAAATCAGTGCTGAGTTTTTAACAGGCTTTATTATTACTTTTTTAAGTGTAAATGGGTTAATGGCTTCAATGTTACTTGGTCAGATTGCTAAAGGCAAGAAAAGGGCAGGATTAAGTTATTTTATTCCGTTAATTTTGTTGGCGATTCCGTTATTTTTATTAGCACGTTATTTAATTAAGTCATTAATCGGTGTGTTGTTTAATTTTTGAGTGAATCAGTTTATTTTTCATTAGTGGTATCAGGTTCTAGAATATATGTTCTAGAGTAGTAGTGTTTATATAATCTTGAATTTTTAATTTTATTAACAGTAATAAAAATGGGTGATAGATTATTATGATTTCATATAAAGAACAAATGAAGTGTCAGAAATTGAAAAGTTTTTTTAAAGAAGCTAGCGAAGAAGAAGAGTAAGGTTAATCTTTTATTTTGTTGTTTAATTATATAATCTGTTTACTTCTATCTCAATTAATCTTTTAATATCGGCAATGGATAAGTTTCCATCAACAATAACAATGTTTTGTTGCGTTTTTACTTGTTGGATTGCTTCTTCATAGGCTTGATGGATCTTAGCAAGCATTTCTTTTTTTTCAAAGTATTCTGTGCCATCTTTTCTAATACCAATACGTTGTAAAGCAGTCTCTAGAGGCACACGTAAAAAAATGGTTAAATCTGGTTTGCGCATGGTTTGGTGTTTTTCGATTAAATTAGACATTGATCCGCCTTGTGAGGTTTGGTAAGCAAGCGTTGAGAGCATGTGACGATCAGAAATAACTTGTACACCCTTAGCTAGGTTTGGTTCAACGATATGTTGTAAGTGCCATCTCCGATCATTAATGTAAAGATTAGCCCAATATTCAGAATCGTGAATGATTATCTCTCCAGGTAAGAGTTGATTTTTTAGTCTTCTTCTTAATTCTTGTCCAAAAGGAGTAAGCATGGTTGGCTCTCTGGTAAGAAAGGGAATATATTGCTTACCTTTTTCAAAGAGATAGCCTGCTAAAAGTCGAGCTTGTGTCGTTGTGCCTGAGCCATCGAGTCCTTCAATGACAATGAATTTTCCTTCCATAATAAGATTGGTTTTGTTGGCTTATTTAAATTTATTTGGGAACAATAGTATATTTTCAAAGAATAAAACTTAATAAAGAAGCTGTTTTTTCTTTCTCTGATGAATAAAATTGTCTGTTTAGTAGGAATGTGTGGTTCAGGTAAATCAGTAGTAGCAGATGTGTTGATTGAGAAAGGTTATCAGTTCTGTCGTTTTGGCCAAATTACGTTGGATCTTGTTAAAGAACGTGGTTTAGAACCAACGGAAGAGAATGAAAAGAAGATTAGAGAGGGAGTTAGAAAAGAACATGGAATGGGGGCTTTTGCTACGCTTAACATTCCAAAATTTGATAAATTGTTAGAGAAAGGTAATTTAGTTGCTGATGGATTATATAGTTGGACAGAATACAAAATTCTTAAAGAATATTACAAAGAAAGAATGTTTGTAGTGGCTTTGATTGTTCCAGCAAAAGATCGTTATGATCGATTAGTAGCGAGAACAGAAATTGATGAACAAATGCGCAACAGGCCAATGACAAAAGAACAAGCTCAAGCACGGGATTATGCTGAGATTGAGAATATTGAAAAAGGTGGTCCGATTGCGATGGCGGATTATTATATTTTAAATATAAGTAGTTTAGAAGAGTTAAAGCAAGCAGCAGAGAAGTTGTCTGGATGGGTAGAACGTAGATAATTCTAAACACAAAAAGTTATAAATTACTTTGAAATTGTTAATTAAAATGGGGTGTTGTGAAGATGTCAAGGCCAAGTTGGGATGAATATTTTTTGAATTTAATGAAAGAAATAGGTAAAAGGGGTACGTGTGATCGAGGAATGAGCGGTTGTTTAATTGTTAAAGATAAGAGAATTCTTTCTACTGGTTATGTTGGTAGTCCAGCAGGAATTAAGCATTGTGATGAAATTGGGCATCAGATGAAAAAAACAGTCCATGAGGATAATTCTATCTCACAGCATTGCGTGCGAACAGCGCATGCAGAAATGAACGCAATTTGTAACGCTGCTCGGCATGGGGTTAAGATTGAAGGAGCAACAATTTATTCCAAAATGGAACCTTGTTATACTTGTGCTAAAGCAATCATTAATTCTGGGATTAAGAGAGTAGTAGCAGGAAATAAGTATCATGCTGCGGCTGATTCTCGAGAAATTTTAGCTCGAGCAGGAATAAAGTTAGAAGTGGTTAATGAAGAATTAGAGCAGTACGAGAATCAGTAAATTTTAAGTGTTTTCTCTCTACTCTTTTTTCCTGATTTAATCTCTACTTTTAGACTAAATTCTTTCTTAAAAAATTTGATCAATTCTTTATTGGCTTTATTTTTGTCAGGAATAGCTTTAAGATAAAGTTTTAGTTTCTGGTTATCTTCTTTTAGTTCTGTTTGTTTAGAATTAGGAATTACTTTAACTTTTAATAAATCATTAACAATATATTTTTTAATGTTCATCGATCGTTCTTATGAGGTATAATCTTAACCAGGCGATGAAAAGGATGGAGACAATCAGTTGTATTAAAGTAAGGATTAAAGGTTGATAAAGAAAAAAAGTTTTTAGGGGGTAAGTAATGAGAGTAATGATAATAGCAGTAAGTGAAGCTAAGATTAATAGTCGCCAGATTCTTGACCATCTTTTTTTAATTAATTCGAATGATTCTCCGATAGAAACCCACACTTTATATTTTTGTGTGAAAGAATAGTAAGTTATAAGAACGAAGATAAGCACAAATAATCCTAAGAAAAGACTGATGATTCCGTTTGAGAGTGTTCTAACAATTTCCATTCCCGTAGAATGGGCAAAGTAAAAGTCGGGCTTAATCGTTAAGAGTAGGTTAAGCAGTACTCCGAAAATTATTCTGAGAATTAAGTAACCAAAGCCGAGAATAAGAAGTGGGAAAATTAAAGCAAGATTTAAGGTATTCCATTTCCAGTAGGTTTTTTTAGATAATTTTCTTTTTAATAAAAAATTCCAGATCTGTGCTCTGGTTAGTGAATAGAAAAGTAAGAAGATGATTGCTAAAACTAAAAATAAAACAATTATTGTGATTAAGAATGATTTTAGTTGGATTAAGTAAGTTGCCAGTAATTCAGGTGAGGAAGCAAGCATTTGTTGTAATTGTTCTGGTGTTTTGTTACCAGTAATTTCGATTGATTTACGTTGGATATAACTACCAAACCAAGAAAAAACTAAGGCAAGAAGAATGAAGAAACTTCCATCATACAATACAGTTTTCCAATAGGTTTTTTTGAATTTAAATGAATGAAAATAGTTTTTGAGATGTTTGTTCATGTAATGTTGGAATCTTGATTAATATAAAAAATGTTTGGTTTTAAATTCTTTTCCAGTAATTCTGCAACAATAAAGCGTCTTTTTCGATGTTAGGAGATTCAGAGATAACTATTCCCTTAATCTTAAATTCTTTCCAAACTTTTAAAAGATCTTGATAGTTCATATCCGATTCGGTTAAAGTAAGATGGTTTCTCTCACCCTTTTCGCCATAATTTATTCCGGATAAATGGATATGCATCTTGTTTAAAGCTACTCTTCCTAATTTTGATTCTACTTGGGTCAGCATTTCTTGGAATTCTTCTCTAGTGTTGTTTTTTTGTGTTCGAGCATGTAAGTGAGAGAAATCAATACAGGGCAGAACTTGTTCCAATTCTTGCGAGAGTTTAATGATTTCTTTCAAATCACCCCATTGGGTTGCTTTTCCAGTAGTTTCTGGACGGAGCAGGATGGAATGGCCTTCATCTTGTAATTTTTTGAGAACTGGTTTTAGATTTTCTTTGACTTTTTGGTAGACTAATTCAGGAGCTTGTTTCATATAATATGCAGCATGGAAAGTCATACTTTTCGCTCCGCATAATGAAGCAATTTTTGCAGCGTTATAAATGCGGTACTTACTGGCTTCCATTTTTTCTTTTTCTTGCGAGTTCAGATTAATGTAATACTGACCATGGCAGGTTAGTTTGATGTCATGTTCTTTTGCAGTTTGTTTTACTTCCGGTGCTTTCTGTGCAGAAATATTTACTGAATGGACAAACTCGAGTTCCAGACAGTCGAGATTTAATGTTCGGACATGTTTAATGCCGTTAATTGTATTATGTTGCTGCGGAGTACTGATGGGAATGCCAGCGGTACCAAATCTTAATTTGTCCATAGTCGGTTGATAATCTTTGGGTTTATAATTTTTATTGAAGAGAAAATAATATAAACTCGTTTTATTTCATTATATTTAATAATGCAAAAAAGAGGACAAGTAACTGTATTTTTAATAGTAGGTGTGGTGATTTTATTTATATTTGCTGGTGTTTTTTATTTAATTTCGTCTATTCAACAAGGATAGTTAGGAATTGCAGCAGCAGAGCTTCCGGAAACATTAGTATTAAAACCTCAAATATCATCTTTTGTTGAA
>JAHJDQ010000209.1 GCA_018812355.1 Nanobdellota archaeon
CCTTCCTGATCCGCAAACCAGTCAGGGCTAGTGGCTACAGTAATAAAATCCGCCTCGCGGGCCAGGGCGAGCACCTGGGCAAAATTCTCTTCAAAAGTGATCCTGTCTTTGGCTTCAGTCCCGGAATCGCGTTCCACTTGAAAGTAATGGGCAAAATAGTCAATATCCAAGTCTAAAATGATCTTGCGGCCCTGAGCTTTTAACTGGCGGATCTGGCTGGCCATTAATTCAATTGAAACGAGTTGGCCTCCCTGACGAAAGCCGTCCAGATCGCCGCGATTGCCTTTGATCCCCAGGCCGTTATTTTTGGTGACTACAAATTGGACACTATCAAAAAGGACTTCATCCCCAGGAGTGATAAAGTCAGCAATGTCAGCGTAGCGGCGGCTCCAGATTGAGAAATCCTCAATCGTCCGATGGCCCGGGCGGCCGGCATCGTATTGCCTGCGATGCTCATATAATTCTTTGATGGCCTGGCGTTCTGTCGCTGTTTTACAGCCGTATTTCCAGAATATTTCTAAAGTATGGGCATCAGCTGTTGACCAGAGGAAACCCTCATCTTCACTATATCGGAGAACGCGATTTCTTTGGGTTTCACCCCAGCTTTCGTATTCAGCGGCAGGTCTATCAATGTAATCCTGCGTTTGCCTGCTTAACCTGACCTTGATTCCTGTTCCTGAATAGAAAGGCAGTCCATCATCATAATGGGCGTCGACGTGGACCAGGGCAGAGTTTCTGTTAGTGATGCCAAGTTCTCTGGCCAGCGCCCAGCCAAACAAAGCGTGGTTATGCGTGTCGCTGACTAAAATTAACTTGCCTGAATTAGTTGGTACGATTAAATAATTTTCCAGGAAACTCATCCTCTGCGGTCCCTGGTCCTTAGCGTTGGGGTGGACAGCTGAGATCTGGTAATGGGCAATATCGCGGTGATCACCGACAATAATTGGTGAATTTTTCATGCCCGGATACATGTATTTTCTGCCGTTTATGTCAATTGGTTGTCCGGCGTGCTCCTCGTAGAGCTTGAGATAAAATCGTTTATCTCTTAAAACCAGTTGCTGCATCAAGCGAGAGGCGGCAACGCTGCCCAGCCGGCGCGACAGCTCGTGTTTTACGATTGGTTGTTGCGATATTCTTGGTGGACCACCATTAATTCTAGGCATAGTTCCTCTCTATTATTATCGATAAAAATAACTAAAAATTGCAGATTATTTGGCGGGAATTTTTACGGCCGGTAGTGGACCATGACCTTGATCCGGCCAATGGTTTTGTTCTGGGCCAGGTCAATAATATTTGCCAGGAAAGCGCCGGCAGGCACGTGGCCTGAATAAGTGGTCCCGTCCCAGGTTATCTTGTTGTAACCGGCTGCGGCATTGACAATGAATTCAGTCAGTTTTTCTCCGCCGATAGTAAACAAAGCTATTTTTACCTGGGTAGCTTTGGTCAAATAGAACTGCATGGTCAACGGGCCGGATAGCGGGTTCCAGGGATTAGGGAAGGGCCAGTTTTTATTGTTATCGCTTCCTGCCTGGGCAGGCGTCTGACTAACTGAGAGGAGGTTGGACCCAGAGCCGTTGCCGCCGTCAGGATTGGTGATAGTTAAACTGTAATTGCCGACCGTAGCTCCGCCGGCAACGGTAATATTGATCTTTAAGTGAGCTGAATCAACGAATTCAACTGAATTGACAGTAACGCCAGCCGGTGAAAATGAGGCCGCGGCGCCGGATTGAAAATATGTGCCGGTAACGTAGTAATTACCGCTGGCTCCGGTAAAGCCTGTGCCGGAAGCAGCTGGAGAAGAAGCGATCTCGGTTAGAGAGGTAACTGTCGGCCCATTATTAACTTTAAAGAAATTGTTCTTGCTGCTGACGCCGCTATCAAAATTAGTGACCGAGACCGTGCGCCAGGTCGGGGCCGCGGTCGCTGAAATGGTTATGTTCATGGTGATTGAAGTTGCGTCATTGGTCTGCGAGTTGACAACAACCCCGCTATTGTTAAAAGAGACCGTGGGGCTGGCCAGGAAATTAGCGCCTTCCAAAGTGGCGACCAAAGTGGCATTTTGTCCGCCAGCTGCTGGAGTTATCGAAGTAATGGTTGGCGGAGTGACGCCAAAAGGGTTAACGCTAAAGGCGTTGATTTCGGTAACGCTTCCGCCATCCGGGTTGGTCAGGGTTATGTTGCCCAGGCCGGTAGAGGCAGCGCCAGCCACAGTTATGTTTAAGGTAAGTTTGGTGCCGCTGTCGCGGGTTAGGGTATTAACCGTGATCCCGGAAAGTGAAAAAGTTACACTGGAGGTCGTAACGCCGGTCAAAAAATTTGTTCCTTCCAGGGTAACGACTAAGGTTTGACCCTGGTTCGTGGTTGAGGGATTAATTGAGGTGATGGTGGGATCTGTGCTGAAGCGATAGATCTCACCGGTAGGGGGGGTTTTGCCGCCAACAGCCCAGCCGCTGAAGCTGTCAGCCAAGGAGAGGCCATAAAGTTCGCCGGGAGAACCAGTGCTTTCTTCTGTCCAGGTCAGACCGCCATCAGTTGTTTTGATGATCGCGCCGGTATTATTCCCCTTGCAGACAGCCCAACCATTATTAGCGTCAATAAAGCGAACAGCCGTTAGGCTTTCTTCGCGGCCGCTGTTGATCAGCGACCAGCTGCTGCCGCCATTGGTTGTTCTAAGGACAAGCCCGCGAGTATTCCCGACGCCAAAATCATGGGGACTGCCTACTGCCCAACCATTATTAGCGTCAAGGAAGAACACGTCGTACAGAGTGTCAGAGGCGGGCAGGCCAGTGATGTGCGCGGTCCAGTTGGTTGTTCCACCATTCGTGGTCTTATATATGGTGTCGCCAGATGCCCCAACGACCCAGCCTGTGTTGGCGTCAAGGAAGTAGACGCCATAGTAAGTAATTCCGGTGGCAATGCCACCGGCAAAGGAATTTGACCAGTTATTCCCGCCATCCACGGTTTTGTAAACGCAGGTGGCTACGTTATGTTGGCCAACAACCCAGCCAACGCTATCAGACGTAAAGAAAACGTCCCTCAAACCATCAATTGTCGCGTCTGGGGTAGTGACAAAGGTTATATTCGCCCAGGTTTCACCGCCATCAGTGGTCTTAAAAGCCAATTGGTTGGTTGTAGTGTTAGTTCCAACAGCATAACCTGTTAGTGAAGAGGGGAAGTGCACTGCGTTAAAATGATTGTTGATGTTTGGCGTGGTCTTTAGCGCCCAGGTTTGGCCGTGATCACTGGTTTTAATAATGGTTTGATTCCAAGCAACTGCCACCGCTGTTGAGGGGGAAAGAGTGAACACATCCGTTAATACTTCGGATGTCGGGCTGGTCTGGCTAGTCCAGCCGGTGGTGGCGTAAGCCGCGCCACTGATCATTAACATCAGAACTAACAACAAGCTTAAACGACGCAAATTAATTCTCCTCCTTAGTAGCCTTTGTCAAAATTTATTAGATCAGCGATCAGCAGTTTGATCGGCTGGCTGCGGTAGAGCATTTCTACTGCTTCAGCCCTGGTCAGTTTTCTGTTCGGCTCAAAGGGTTTACCTTTCAAATAAAGCAGCAGGCCTTCAGTGTGGGCCCCGGAAATAATTGTTGCAGCCCAGTGCTTCTGGGTTACATCGTCAAACTGGTTGATGTATTTCAGCTCTTTTACTTTGCCAAATCTGGCGATCATGGCCAGGCCTTCTGCCCGGGTAATATTAGCC
>JAHJDQ010000130.1 GCA_018812355.1 Nanobdellota archaeon
AATGAAAAAGAGGTTGTTAAGCTTAGTAATAGTCTTTTTATTAGTTTTATCTCTCTTTGTAGTTGCTGAGAATGGTGAAACTTCTTCTGATGATGAATGCGCAGGAATTGGTGGTTGGTTTAAATGTTTATTATTCGGCGATCCTAGTCAAAGGGCTGTTGCCGGTAGTGCTTGGTGGGAAAATGAATAAAGAAGAACTCCAATTTATTCTTCGGGAGGGAGAGGGACAAAAAATTGAGTTTAAGGAAAATTTTAATAAATCATTAGCTGAAGAAATAGTTGCTTTTGCTAATGCTTCTGGTGGTAAAATATTTATTGGAATAACAGATGGAAGTAAAATTAATGGAATTAATATTAATAATAAGTTAAAATCACAAATTCAAGATTTGGCTAGAAATTGTGATCCTTCTGTCGAGATAAAATTATCTACATTTGAAGACATCTTAATAGTAGAAGTTCCAGAAGGTGAGAACAAACTTTATAGTTGTAAAAATGGATTTTTTATTAGAGAAGGTGCAAACTCTCAAAAAATGAACAGAAATAAGATTATGAAATTATCTGTCTCAGAAGGTAAGATAAAATTTGATGAGCAGTTGAATAAAGAACTAGAGTTTAAAAAAGATTTTGATGAGGAAAGGTTCACCAAGTTTCTTAAAGAGAATAATCTCTTTACTGGCTTAAATGAAAAAGATGTTTTGGTTAGTTTAGGATTAGCAAAAAAAGAAAAGAAAAAAATGTTTTTTAATAATGCTGGCGTTTTGTTTTTTGTTAAATCTCCACAAAAGGTTTTTTCACATGCTTATTTTGATTGTGTTTTATTTAAAGGTAAGGATAAATCGATAGTTATTGATAGAAAAACGTTCCATGGTGGTTTGTTGGAGCAGCTTTCTTCAGCAAAAGAGTTTGTTAAAAAACATTTGAATTTGCGTTATGAATTTAAGGGGTTTGAAAGGGAGGAAGAGTATGAGATTCCTCTAAGAGCAATTGAGGAAGCTCTTGTAAATGCACTGATGCACAGAGATTATTTTTTTAGGGGTGCAAACATAAGCTTGTTTATCTATGATGATCGTTTAGAAATCATCAGTCCAGGTGGTCTCCCAAAAGGATTAAAGAGAAGGGATTTTGGAAGGTTATCGGTTAGAAGGAATAGGATTATTGCTGACGTTTTTGCAAAAACACCATATGTAGAAAAAATTGGCTCGGGAATTAAAAGGATGAGAATGCTACTTAAAGAAGCTAACTTATCTCCTCCTAAATTCGAAATGGACAGTTTTTTTATTGTTACATTTAAGAGAAGTGTCCCATTAAATGTACCATTAAATGTCCCATTAAATGAAAGACAAAAAAATATTTTAAAAATAATCTCATCAGAAAGAGTAAATGTTAGTGTTCTTACTTTAAGAGCAGGAGTTAACAGAAAAACAATTCAAAGAGATATTGATTATCTTACCAAAAAAGAGTTGATTAAAAGAGCTGGTTCAAAAAAAACAGGTTATTTTATTTTATTAAAGAAAAAGACTTAAATATAAATAAAAGGTAATATAGGTATAATAATGTACAAAAAGAGGTTGTTAAGTTTAATTGTAATCTTTTTATTAGTTTTAGCTCTCTTTGTAGTTGCGGAAGATGTGGAAACTTCTGAAGATAGTTGTTCTGGTTGGAGCTGGTTTAAGTGTCTTCTTTTTGGCGATGCTAGTAAAAGAGCAGTTGCTAGGAGTTAGAAAATGAATGAAACAGAATTCCAATTCATTCTGCAGGAAGGAGAGGGGTTCAAGATTGAGTTTAAAGAAAGTTTAAAAAATATTGACAAAGAAATGGTTGCTTTTGCTAACGCTTCTGGGGGAAGAATTTTTTTAGGTGTTGATGATGATAGTAAAGTTAAAGGAATTAGTATTACTAACAAATTAAAATCACAAATTCAGGATTTAGCTAGAAATTGTGATCCACAAATAAAGATTAATCTTGAGAAATTTGATAAGATTCTAATTGTTAACGTATTTGAAGGGAAAGATAAACCTTACAAATGTAAAAATGGTTTTTATTTACGTGTTGGAGCTAATTCTCAAAAGATGACTCGTGATCAAATCTTAAAGATGGTTGTTGATGAAGGTAAGGTGAAGTTTGATGAACAAATTAATAAAACTTTTAATTTTAAGAAAGATTTTGATGGGAATAAGTTTGAAGAGTTCTTAAGAAAAAGTAATCTTTCTATGATCACTTCAGTAAAACAAACTTTAATTAATTTATCTTTAGCAAAAATAATTGGAAAGATTTTTTTTTTAAATAATGCAGGGATTTTATTTTTTGGAAAAAGTAAATTCTTTCGCCAAAATTTCGTAACCTGTGTTTTGTATAAAGGTACGGAAAGAGTAAACATCATTGATCGTAAAGATTTTAATAACGATTTGATTTCCAATTATGATGATACTATTAATTTTCTTAAACAACACTTAAAGTTGCAGTATCTTATTGAGGGAACAGGTCCGCGAAAAGAAGTTTTGGAATTGCCGGAAGAAGCTTTAAGAGAAAGTGTTTTAAATGCAATAATTCATCGAGATTATTTTGATAATCGTTATGGTGTCTTTGTTGAGATATTTGATGATCGGGTAGAAATTAATAATAAAGGAAAGTTACTTTTTGATAGAAAAAATTTTGGGAAAATCAGTTTTCCACGTAATCCATTACTTTTTGATATGTTTCATCGTTTAGGATTGATTGAAAAAGTTGGTTCTGGCATTAACAGGATTAAGAGAGTAGCTAAAGAGAGGGGTTTAAAAATTAAGTTTGAAATTGATGAGTTTTTTAGGATAGTTTTGATTAGAGATACTACCCCCAAAACTACCCCCAAAACTACCCCCAAAACTACCCCCCAAAAAATTGTTGAATTAGTTAAAAGTAACCCTCATCTTACTAAAGAAGAATTAGCGAAAAGATTAGAGATTACTGTTGATGGTATAAAATATCATCTCAAGAAAATGAGAGGAACCATAAAATGGGTTGGTCCTGCTAAAGGTGGGCATTGGACCTTAAAGAAAAAGACTTAAATATAATTAAGGATTAATATAGGTATAATAATGTACAAAAAGAGGTTGTTAAGCTTAGTAATAGTGTTTTTATTAGTTTTATCTCTCTTTGTAGTTGCGGAAGATGTGGAAACTTCTGAAGATAGTTGTTCTGGTTGGAGTTGGTTTAAGTGTCTTCTTTTTGGCGATGCTAGTAAAAGAGCAGTTGCTGGTAGTGCTTGGTGAGAAAATGAATCCGTTAGTCAAAAATAAATATGAACAGTTGATTTCCAATATAGGGGTTATTTTAGAAGAAGCTAGAAAAAATGTTTATACCCACATTAATCAAACTTTAGTAAAGACATATTGGGAAGTTGGGA
>JAHJDQ010000131.1 GCA_018812355.1 Nanobdellota archaeon
AAACTTTTCGGACGAAATTTTCCCACACTTCGTATGGGAAAAGAAACTAACAGGAATTATCAGGAAAATTCGGTCGGCTTCGCCTAAATCGCCAAGCGATTTCCCGAATGTTTCCCAAATTTTTTGGTGTGGGTTGCCTCACCAAAAAACTTCTGATAATTCCGATGTTAGCCAAAATATTTTTCTCGCCTTGCAGGTGCATTCCTTACAGTCATTTCCGAAGATTTAAACCATTGTCACTTTCGTTAAATCGGGTAAAACAAAGAACTCAAACAATCACTTTGTGATTATTTCTAACATTGATTTAACAGCTTCGTTTCACTACGCCCAAATTTTTTAGATTTAATTAAACTGAGGGGGGACTTAAGAGAAAAAAACTACAAAACAGTTAGACCATATATCAAAACTAATCCGCTTACTATAGAACAATAGGGTAAATTTAAACTATAATATGCTTGAGGTAATGATTCTTTCATAACATAAGAAATAAATCCGAAAACTGCAAAAAATATACCAATATTAAGATACCAAATTATCCAAGTTGGAATACTCTGAAAACTAAAGAAAAAAATATTCAGAGCCAACACATTTGCAAATGTTGTTATTCTTCCAACAAAATGTTTCTCAACATATGCTCCTATTGAAATTAATGCCAATGGAGCTAATAAACTAACAAATTTTAGTGGAACAATTGATTGAAACCAATAAGTCATTTTAAGCTTTAACTGTTCTAAATCTTGCTCCAGTCTTTCGTGCATATTTTCTTAGAACTTGTCTTTGTCGGGTGTCTTTACCAAAACTTTTCCTAGTTTCAACTTCAACAATAACTTTATCTTTTCCTTTACTTGCTGTTACATCAGGTCTATGTCTCCAAGTGTTTTTTGGTGGTTTATATCCAGGGACATCTGCGTTTACTTTGTAACCTTTTGATTTGTAACCGCCTGCTACTTTCCTTACTTTTGCATTATGCTTACTTTGTTTTATCATTTTACATCTTCCAACTTACATTTTTTTAAAGAAAATACTAGAACAAACAACATCTAACACTTTCTTGGTTAAGTCATTGTTTCATTAGCAATAATCAATTAAAAATTTTATGCAATATGGTTCTATAGAATCAGTTTGAAAACAGAAGGGACAGAACTTAAGTTTGACTTAACCAAGAATCGTCCCTTCTTTTTCAATGACTAAGTAAATTGTTAGGGTATAAAAAACTTTCTTTTCTAAATGAGTAATTACAATTTTCTGGTATTTTCTTTATAATCCAGATTGTGTTCTTTGTTTAATTCCAATAACACTTTATGTAATTCCACAAATTGTTGTAAGTAAGTGTTTTCATCTAATTTAAATTTTAACACATTTCTTATTCCCGGATTTTCATCCGTCCATAATGTTTCACTCATAGTTCCAAAATTCTTTTTTGCATCACCAAGAGTTTGAAGAAATTTACTCCCATCAATACTGCCATCAGATAAAGTGGGAATGGTTATTTTCATTCCTCTGACACCCATCCCCTTCGTTTGTTTTTTAGATAAAAAATGAATTTGAGTATTTCTTACTAGTTTTCTAAAATTATCAAAAAAAGTAAAATATTTTTCATTTCTTTCTTTATCCTTACTAAATAAATTGTCCTCATGACATCTTTTAATCAAATATTCTAATTTCCCATTAAATTCTTTTTTATTAAAGTGATAATGTAAATATTTAACAAATTCTTCCATTAAAACTCCTTGCATAATTAATGATGCATTAGGAAGACCGATTAAAGTTGCAATATAGGTTTGCTGATAAAGAACTGCAATAGCATGTTCTACCACTGGAAATTCAGATGGTTTTGGGATTAATTGTTGATTTTTTTCAGAATTTTCTTTTATTTGATTTAATATTTGATCAACCATTCTTTATAATTTACAATTATCAATCCACTTACAAAAACCACATCCCTCAGAAGCTTCCGGTAAATCCCCTTCAAGAACTTTCAAAGCTTTCTTGAAGATATTTTCAGCGTTCTTAATGTTTACTTTAATCTTGATTATATCTGTATTAAAACAAACATGACCATTCTCTTCTACTTTGTGAGGATGATAAAAAATTAAGTAGGTGTATTCCTCGGTTTCATAGCCATTTTTTCTTAAAAGAAAGTTGTAAATATCCATTTGGTCTAAATAATGCGTGTGAGTATCTTCTTTCAGAGGATAACCACGAGTTTTATAATCAAGAACAACTAATTTTTTACCTTTTACAAGAATATTATCAACTGCACCACGGAATAAATTCCCTTTCTTATCTGTCCATTGAATTCCTTTGAAGTTGCTTCTCCAAACTTTAAGCAATTCTTCATCATCAAATAATTTATATCCTTTCAATTCAGACAATTCAGGAGGCAATTCTTCTTTTTTCATGAAACCATCAAAATGAACCTTCAGAATTTTATCCATTCCGCTAGGAAGAGATGGAAAGATAGTGTCTGGTCTTTTAATATTCTTGTTAAACTTGAGCCAGAAGCATCTAGGACAATCTTTTAGTAGACTTAATGATGATGGGCTGAATTTATATGTCATTTTATTATTTATACCTCGATTGTTTAAATTATTTTTGTTGATGAACAGCTACTATCTTATTTTATGGAAAGTTTTATTTACTTTAAATTTATTCTTTATTTATGCATAAACTAAACAAACTAACTCCATTTGTGACTTCTGGTAAGAGCCGAATAAATGTTATTGTCTTCCTTAGTCATTCCGCTAAAACTCCCTCTTGGATTGCTGATAAAACAGATACATCCATACAAAACATTAGTAAAATACTTAGACAACTTCTTGACAAAAAGATTGTAAAGCGTTATCTTTCCAGTGCCCGTATTAAATCAAAGTTTTATACTCTTACAGAGTTGGGTATTGAGATTGCAGACGATTTAACTAAATTGGGATATATGGAAAAAAAATAAAAAATTATTTCCCATAATCTTCCTCATCATCAACATTCTCCATCCACTCCTTAAATCTAGGGTTGTTCAGGAACCTTCTTAGTATTTGACTCCAGTAGTTATTCAATTCATCATAGGTTAATGCATTCCCACTTTCAATTTCCTCCCGATGGTATTGTTCTCCTTTAACCATTGTGTATAAGAGC
>JAHJDQ010000132.1 GCA_018812355.1 Nanobdellota archaeon
AAATTGATTAAAGATATTTCTAAAAAAGTAAAATAATAAATAGTTATTAATTATTCTATCATAAAATGCCATATAAAAGAGTTAAAAGCCATACCAAAAAGATAAGGGGGAGACTAGTACGTGTTAGATCATATATTAAAAGAGTTCCTACAGTAAAGAAAAAAGGAAGTCCTAAAAGAAGATCTCGCTAGTACTAAATTTACATAATGAAAGTTACGCCTCTTTATTTAGACACTTGTATTTTTGTTGCATATTATTATGACAAGGATTCTAGAAATAAACATCAAAGAATTATTGATTGTTTAGAGAAATTAAAATCACATAAAAATATCCAACTTGTTACTTCTGATTTTACATTTACTGAATTTTTACGAATAGTAAAAAAGTTGAAAGGATTTAGTATGAAAAAAGGTTATAAAATTGTAAATGAATTAACTAGATTAAATAAAATTGGGAAAAAATATCAATTTAAGATGGTTGAAGGAGAAGATATTGAAAATGCTAAAGAATATACATTAAATGATTTTTTTGTAAGTCTCCAAGAGGAGATATTGAACCAAAAGAAAGAAATTGGAATTCCGGATTCAATACATATTGTAGTAATGAGAAATAATAAACTTAAGAATATTCTTACATTTGATACAAACAATGGTTTTAATAATATAAAGAAAATAAATGCAATAAACCCAAATGATATTGATGATTTTATAACTAAAATTTCAAAATAATTAATAAAAATGGTTCAAGCAAACAATTCAAAATATAAATTCAGTCCATCATCATTAAGTTTACTTAAAGATTGTCCTAGGTGCTTCTGGCTTAAATTCAATAAGGATATCAAAAGACCAGATACCATTTTTCCATCTCTTCCTAGTGGAATGGATAAAATTCTGAAAGTTCATTTTGATTATTTTATGAAGAAAGGAAAATTACCTCCTGAACTATCTGAGTTGAAAGGATACAAATTATTTGATGATGAAGAATTGCTTAAAGTTTGGAGAAGTAACTTTAAAGGAATACAATGGACTGATAAGAAAGGAAATCTCTTTCGTGGGGCTGTTGATAATATTCTTGTAAAAGGTAAGAAAATGATTGTTTTAGATTATAAAACAAGAGGTTATCCATTAAAAGAGGACACCCATGAGCATTATCAAGATCAGATGGATATTTACAATTTCTTACTTAGGAAAAATGGTTACGAAACAGAATATTATACATATCTAATATTTTATCATCCTCACAAAGTTGAAGAGAATGGTCACGTCTGTTTTAACACAGACATTGTTAAAATCAAAGTTGATATTAAAAATGCAGAAAATATCTTCAATAACGCTGTTAAATGCTTAGAAGGAGAAATGCCAGAAGCTTCAGAAGAATGTGGTTTTTGTAAGTGGGCGAAAAAGTCTAATTAAATCAATTTTATTCTATAATTAATCTCTGAAGTTAATTCTTCTTTGACTCCATGGGATTTTAAATCTAATTTTTTTTTAAATTTGTCAAAGATTTCTTTTAATTCATATTTAGTAAAGTTATAAAATAACAGCTCAATGTAATAATTAAAAATTACTAATAAAGAATAGCAATTTTCTCTTATTTCATGTATTAATCTATCAAAATCATATTCTGAATGGTCTAATGTGACTGAACAATTATAATGAAAATAATGTCTAAATGAAAGTAAGTAATCAATGAATGAAAATGATTTTTTCCTAGTATTTTTTAAGTAAGCTTTAGTCAATGAGCGACAAAATCTAAGTGAATTCTCACATTCAGTAATTAGGTTTTCCCCACTCAGAGTTTTTTGTTTTTCATTTTTTTCATTAATCTTGATGTAAGAATCTAATAACTTATGAAAATTAGAATTTACTTTATTATTCTGATTATTAATATAACAATAATCATTACAGATCACAATAGAAAATGGTTTAGGAAGAATATTTTTGATATATTCCATTTCACATATCCTAATATTAAATTTATGAATTTTCCCCTCATGTTGTTTTAGTTTCCCATCTTGATGAAATAAAACTGTTAATAAAGATATTGAATTAAAAATGGAGTAATAAAAAGCCACATAATCCATATAAAAAAAGTGGTTATTCCCACGAATCATCACCATACTGGAATTTTTTTCTTCACCATCAATTGATTTAAGAGGGATTTCCCAAATATCTTTATTTTGAATTATTGATTGTTTTAAGTAAATTTCATTAATCCACATATTTTCAATAATTCTTGTAAATCTAGTTTGGTCTTTCAGTTGAATTTTCTTAGAATATGGTTTAGATAAAACACTATTTCTTATTTTTTCAAATTTACACTCGTCTAGTTTTAGATCTAGTTGAAGTGATAAACATTTATTCATGTTGATAAGAGAATTATTAAGTCTCTTTAGTTCTGAAAATCTTTCTCCCATAGGTTATTTTTTTAAGTTCTCTTTTTATATAGTTATTTGTTATATAGTTGTTAGTTTTCTCTTAAGTCCCCCCGTTTTAATTAAATCTAAAAAATTTGGGAGAGGAGCCACTGCACCGCAACCGTTTATACAATGTTATGTTTAGTCACAAAGTGATTAGTTAGTTTCTTTGTTTTGGTCGTATAAACGAAAGTGACAATGGTTTAAATCTTCGGAAATGAACGCAGAGAATGCACCTGCAAGGCGAGAAAAATATTTTGGCTAACGTCAGGGATATACGAAGTTTTTCTGGAACGAAGTGGAAGAAAAATTTGGGTGAGGGGCGAGCCGAGCCCCGAACCGTATATCCCTTGTTATATGACCCGAACGAAGCGAAGCGTAGTGAGAGCGCAGCGTGGTGCGGAGTGAAACGGAGCAAGTTGAGTTTGAGTTTTCGTTTCATTAATATTAAGGGCAACTTTTTTACTTTGCTGTACATTCACTTCTTAGAATCCATTCTTTTGGTCTTTTTCCACCAATTAATTTTTCAGTATAATTTACAAGAGTATTGATATTTTTGTATTGTTTATCAATATCTTTTTAGATTAAAGCACTTGTATATAATTTTTCAAAATTTTTGTCGATTGATTTTAAATGTTCTTGCAGTCTTTTTGATTTTTCTTTAGAAATCCTATGAATCTTGAAAAACAGTTCTAAACATTCTTGCAAAAGATTGTTTGCTATCAAAGAAAAAGCAAAAATATCTTTCTTCAAATAAACATCTTCCAAATCTTTTTGAGTATCATCAATGCTGTATCTAGCAAATTCTAAATCCATTTTTTTCATTGCAGGCATTTTCTTTTTCAAAATGACTTTTGCTTCCTTTACCAATTGATTTACCGTTTTATCTTTTTGATAAAGAATTTTAGAATTTGCGAACATATGAGCAGTACAAGGTGCTTTATTGCCAGTTTCAGTTTTAAAATAGTATCTAACTTGATTTACAGGATTGATGAAATACTCAATCTCAACTCCATTAATCCAAGTATTTCCTCTTTCTCTCATTTTTGCTTTTTCGAGCAAAACATAAACATCTAAATCAGAATTTTTATCTGGAGTTGAATGAATGTATGAACCTGAAACTAGGACTGCAAGAACATTAGGATTTTTCTTGTGTTTATCGACAAAAATTTTTAGTGCTTTATCGAATTTTTCTTGTAAATTATTTCCCATAATATTAGTTAAGAAGTGAATGTTATAAATTTTTCTAAAAAAGTTGCCCTTTCAATAGTTTAAGAAAACTCAAACTCAATTTCATATAACGTCAGGGATATACGAAGTTTTTCTGGAATGGAGTGGAAGAAAAATTTGGGTGAAGCCCGAGCCGAGGGCTGAACCGTATATCCCTTGTTATATGAGGGTGAGCGTAACGCAGTGAAGCGAAAGCGCAGCGTCCCC
>JAHJDQ010000133.1 GCA_018812355.1 Nanobdellota archaeon
GGGGACGCTGCGCTTTCGCTTCACTGCGTTACGCTCACCCTCATATAACAAGGGATATACGGTTCAGCCCTCGGCTCGGGCTTCACCCAAATTTTTCTTCCACTCCATTCCAGAAAAACTTCGTATATCCCTGACGTTATACTCAATTATTTCAGTGCCTTTACGTCGACAACGCAGTGATTTTTTATTCCAAACTTGATAAATAAATCTCTGCACGTAAAGATAAACCTCTGCTTCTTAACGGGACTGACTTCGTTTAGCAGGGATAAAACAAAACTGATAATTGCTACGCAACTATCTATAACATTTGCTAAACGGCTCCGTTTCACTCCGACCCAAATTTTTTGCTATAACTCTTTTTTCTCGGGGGCAACGAACTAAAACAAATCGGGGGCGGATGATTAGGATTTAATCTTCCAACGTCTGATTAAATGTGACATTAAAAATGGCACAACAAACTTAAACATAATGGTCGTTCCAACTAAAACAGAATATAATGTAAGTGGTATTAAGTCATTTTCAAACAACAATTTAATGATAACAATACTTGTACTAAATTTAACAGATAACGCAACGCCTAAAACTATTGATCTATGATTCCCTAATTCTTTTCTTCCCATGATATAGCTAGTGATGACTTTTGTCGTATTCGTCAATGCCATGACTGCTAACACTAAAAGTGGAAATTTAATCAAATAGCCAATATCGGTGTCAACTCCAACCCATAAAAAGAATATGGGCGCAAAGAAACCATAAGCCATCGTTCTGATTTCTGAATCTATAATTTTCCATTTTTTGTCAGGAATAAAATTTCTTAAAGCCATTCCTGCGAGTAATGCTCCTAAAGCAGCCGCTTCTGCTATCAAACCAATTCCGATAAATGCGAATATAAAAAATACAACAAATAAAAAGAATGAAGCAATTCCCTTAAAATGAATTTTTCCCGCTTTATTTTTCAGATGGGTAAATAAATATGTTAATCCAAATAAAACAAGAAGCACGATTAAAGTAACTCCAATAGTTGTATGAGCATGTCCAACTGTTGTTCCCAATAATACTGTAAGCACAATTACTGTCGCAACTTCAATAATATCATCTAAAACACCAATTCCCAAAATGGTCTGACCTAAACGTGTTTTAGTAAGTTTAAATTCATCTAAAATTGGTAGCAATACTGCTTCACCAACAGTTGCAAATGATGTTGCTACTAAAATAGAAATCATCCATGAAATATCAAACACATAATGAACAAAAAATGTCCCTAAAAAAGCTTCAGCAAAAATGATCGCAATAGTTGTTTTGATAATGAATCCTTTCTTTCGTTTAATCTCTTTTAAATTTATTTCAAACCCAATAATAAACAACAGGAAATACATCCCTAATTGAGCTAAAAAAACAAATGATTCAGAACTAGTTATCTCTTTGAATGGATTGTATGCTGCCAAACCCAATCCTATCAATAAAGCAGAAAAAATCCAGGGGATACGAATTCTTTCTAAGAGCCTACCGACTAAAAAAGTTACTAAAAATACTCCTGCTAAAAAAAGTATTATGTTCATTCTATATTAGCACAAACCCCTTCCATTCCTTCGTAGATTCTGTGAGCATTACGTAACTCCTTAATTACAATCCCTATGTGTTCCGCCCCCGTTGTTTGGTCTGCATTTTTCTGAACTACATCAAGATGATTTTTTGCTTCTTGTAAAAATGTAGTACAAAGTTCAGCAGTTGGATTTACATCAAATTCGTCACACATTGATTCATAGTTCTCAAATTCTGCTTTAACTTCTTGTAATTCCCGCTGTTCAATCTGGATAACTTTCTGCTCTTGTTCTTGAACAAGTTCTTCTTCACCTAAAATTTCTTTTTCTGCTTTAATCTCTTTTTCTAAGAAATGAACTTCATGTGCCAACTCTGTTAATCTGTTAGCGCAAAACTCGGTCTCATAACTTAAATGGTCTTTGATAAGTGGTTCTTGTCCTACTCCATCTTCTTTTACAGTAAAACGATCTTGTACAAATGCAAAGTAGAATAATGCAACAACTAATAGAACAACAATTACTAAACCTGCTTTAAATTGTAAATCAGTTATTTGCCTCTTTTTTTTAGACATTTTAAACACCTCTTTTATTACAGAAATACTTAATGATATTAAAAGCTTATTGTAAATAACGCATGACAACACCACGCATGATAACAATAATAAGAATATAGAGAGCAATTTGTCCAAAATACTTCATTGTCTGCCGATCCATTGTAAGAAAGCGGTCTTCGTCCGAAGCATCTCAATACAAACTTCACTAAATCCAAAGATAAAGATTCATTCGTCATGATCAATTCTTCCGAAGACCATGTTAGAGAAAAAGATTACATTTTAAAAGACTAATGAAGAGGCTCTTCATTGGTTACAGCCCAAACGTCTTTTCAAACTGGTGCATTTCCCTAATCTTTTGCGCCAATTCTGTCCCTTCAGAAGTAATCAAAATATAAATATTATTTTTTTCATTAACTTTCTTGACAAATCCCTTCTCTAATAAATTTTCTAAATAAGAAGTAAGTTGTTTATGCGAAAGATTTACTTTTGTCATTAAGTGTGTCTGTTTAATTCTTCCATGTGATCTCTCTACAGTAAAGAGAAGATCCTCAATGATTTCAGTGTTTTTTCGCATATTGTAACACCTGCATAAATGTTTTGAGGAGAAGTCCAGATCCTACTAATTGCACAATTTCAGCAATTACATACATAAACTCAGTTGCTCCTATAAAGATAAAGAGAAGCTGGCTTATTGCAATCATACTGTAACTTGCCAAAAGATATTTTGTTGATAAATCCTCACGATTAAAGTGCTTTTTGTAATACTGCCATGAAATAAATGTCAGAAGAAGAAATATAATAACATGGAAAACATAATAGGTTGATGTTGTAAGATAGGAGATGATGAAAAGACAGAACAACAAAAGATATTTTGTTTGCTTAGATGAGCTAGGATAATAAACAAAGTATAACAAATAAAATCCAAACAACGTTAAAAACCTAAACAACAGAAATCCAATAATGAATAATATTTCTGAGGTTGGAACAGCTTTGGATAAGAACGGAGCAAGTTCAATATTCCAAGCTTTAAGCGAATTGTAATAAATACTAAAGTGAGTTATTACTTTTACAATAAACGCCACGGCTAAAACAGAAAATGCCATGACGATAGAATACAAGCTCCTTTTCTTGTCTAGCTGATAATATTTATACGCAAATGAAACGATAAAGAGCAATATAATAACACTCATTATATCTATGATTAAATCAATCCCATAAAACCATTCTGGGCTATGTGTTAGTGAAGACAACATTTGAGGTAAATTAACTGCCATATCTAGCTTATTTATAACAATAAATAAAAAGATTTCCATTTAAAATGGCAGGAACCCATGAAGTCTCTCTTCATAGGCTTTATAATCACTTTCTTAAGACCTTAACATATGGGATTTTTAAGTGATTTGGTAAAAACTCTTGGACAAAATTATGATAAACATTACAAAAAATTACTAATTATCCCAACGTTATTATTATTTATCTCTATTTTCCTTATTGCCCAAAAATTCGCCACCACTGGAGATTTTATTAATAGAGGAGTTTCATTACAGGGGGGAATAACTATTACAATCCCTAATACTAATAACATAGATTCTGTTACATTTCAGAATTATTTACAAGAAAAATTTCCAGATAAAGAAATCAATGTTATCAATCTCAAAAATAAAGATATGAATGGATTTGTCATTGATGCTGATTTTGAAGAGGAGCAAGAGATTAACCAATTAAAACAAGCAATAGAATCTAAATTAAAAATTAAAGATACCGATTATAGCGAAGAAATCATGGGTTCCTCTTTAGGTAACTCATTCTTCAAACAAACATTCAAAGCGATTATCTTTGCCTTCCTTTTTATGAGTGGAGTTGTTTTCCTCTATTTTAGAATACCTACGCCTAGTTTGGCTGTTGTTTTGGCAGCTTTCTCTGATATAATCACTACTTTGGCTATTGTCAACTTTCTTGAAATAAAAATTTCAACTGCAGGAATTGCAGCTTTTCTTATGCTGATTGGATATTCTGTTGACACTGATATTTTACTCTCTACACGAGTTCTCAAAAGAAAAGAGGGAACTGTGCCGGAAAGAATCAGAAAAGCAATGTCAACCGGTTTTATGATGACAGCTACAACTTTGGGCGCGTTAATTGTCGGTCTTTCCTTTGCAATCTCCGAAGCACTTAATCAAATTATGCTAATTTTACTTATTGGATTATTAGTTGATTTAATTTATACTTGGCTGCAAAATGCAGTTCTGTTGAGGATGTATACAGAAAAGAGGAATAAGAATGTCTAAGCTGAAAAAACTTTTTATCAATCCGAGAATGATCATTCTGTTAGTTTTTCTTATAATCTCTATCTTACTTATTTATCCCAACCCTTACAACTCTGGCGCGACAATCAGAAGTATTGATAAAAATTCTCCTGCCGCCTTAGCAGGGATAGAATCTCCTGATCCCTCAATCAGTTTAATGAGCAGGGAAAAAATCATTTCAGTCGATATTGTTCCACTTAAAGAAACAAAACCTAGCAAAAACATTACTAATTCTGTTAATGTTGGTTCTAATCCTCTGAAATTTAATTCACGGTCTAATCTGTTTAAAAAGAAAATTCCAATAGCAGGAAAATCAATCACGAGCGTTGACGATTATTATACTTCAACTTCAAATATTCCAACCGATAGAACTGTGATTATCTACACTAACAAAGCAAGATACGAATTAATAATAAACTCGGCTAACAACAAATCAAAATCTCTCATTACAGAAGATTTAGGCATAACGGTCTATGATGCACCAACAAACAACCTCCGCAAGGGCCTTGATTTGCAGGGCGGAACAAGAGTTTTACTGGAGCCTGAAAGAAAGCTTACTAACGAAGAAACTGAACTTGTAATTGATGTTTTAAAACAACGTCTAAACGTTTTCGGATTAAGTGACATTATCGTCAGGGAAGCTAAAGATCTTTCAGGCGATCAGTTTATTCTTGTTGAAATTGCCGGAGCGAACGAAAAAGAAGTGCAGGAACTTATTGCCAAGCAGGGGAAATTTGAAGCAAAGATTGGCAATGAAACTGTTTTTACTGGCGGAAATGATATCACTTATGTGTGTAAAACCTCACGTTGTTCAGGTGTGAATCCTCGGAGAGGTTGCAGTAAAGTCGGCGAGGATTGGGTTTGCCCTTTCTTCTTTTCAATCGCTTTAAATCAAAAAGCTGCTCAAAGACAAGCAGATGTTACAAAAGATCTAGATGTTATCACAGAGAATAATACTTACAAATATCTTAGTGAAAAATTAGAACTTTATCTAGATGACGAACTTGTTGATGACCTTAATATTGCAGCAAGTCTTCAGGGCAGAGCAGTTACAGATATTCAAATGACTGGCTCTGGTAATGGCACATCAAGACAAGCAGCAATGGATAATGCTTTAGAAAATATGAAGACTTTGCAGACAGTCCTTCAAACAGGTTCTCTCCCGGTAAAGATGGAGATTGTCAAGATAGATTCTTTATCTCCATTAATGGGAGAACAGTTTTCTAAGAATGCTTTAAAAGTTGGCTTACTAGCATTGCTTACCGTTGCGTCAATCGTTTTCATAAGATACAGAAAATTACAAGTCGCTATCCCCATGGTATTATCCATGCTCTGCGAAGTGATTATTATTTTAGGAGTTGCCGCTTTGATTAAATGGAACTTAGATTTAGTTGCGATTGCAGGAATTATTGTCGCTGTGGGAACGGGAGTAGATGATTTAATTGTCTTAAGCGATGAAACGTTAAGTAAAGATAATGAGTTACTTTCATGGGAAAATAAGAGAAAAAACGCTTTCTTCATTATCATGGCAGCATACTTTACTACAGTAGTTGCTATGTTGCCTTTAATGTTTGCTGGTGCTGGGTTATTAAGAGGGTTTGCATTAACAACCATCTTAGGTATAACAGCAGGAGTGTTTATTGTCAGACCTGCATTTGCAACCACATTAAAAGTATTACTAAAACAGTAATTAAAAAAAATCATCATGGGAAGAAAAATAAAACCTAAAGAAAGTCTGCTATTCTCCGCCCCCGAACCCCTGCGAATAGCAAAGAAAAAAACAAAATGCCCCCGAGAAATCTAGTCTGCTAAAGCAGTAATTTAATATTGGAGTTATAGCAAAAAACTACATCAGTCCCTAAAGCACCGGCACTGAAATAACTCTGCGACTTAATGTTCTTCCACTTCGTTCCAGAACTTAAGTCTTGGTCTCCCCACTCCGCAAACATATCTCTGTATAAGTAGATGTATTAATCGAAAGAACCCGCTTCTGTAAGTCGCTATAATTATCTAAATGTTTGCTCGTAGGTCGACGAGTATAACACGAATTATGCGGTTTCGTTACGGGTCGCCACTCCGTTCGCATACAGAAGTAAAACTCGCTGTCTATCCCGATAAAACTGGATGTGTCAACTGCTTCTGTAACAGGAGATGCTCACTCGTAACAACCCTTCACTACACCCAAATCGTTTAATGTTGCTACGCAACTTAAACGACTTCGCATAGTTGCGGTGTTATATTCAATAAAATTTAAGTTTTGAATGTAAAAAATGGACTCTCTCACTTTGAAGCAAACTATCTTCTTTAACTAAATGTTAAAATAAAAATAGGGGCAATCTCTTAAGAAAATAATTTTGGCACTTTAATAATGGGGCGGGAAGAAAAAAAGAAAAAAATTAATCATTAAAACAAAGTGTTGCTGAATGTACTCCTCCAGCATATGCTTGGTACAAAACGCTTGTTAATGTTAATGAGCCAGCACTTGCTAAATCTCGTGTTTCTCCTTCTAGCAATGTAAAAGATTCATCGCAAGCAGGTGCTCCTGCATTTAAACAAAATGATGCACTATGTACGCCACCAGCATAAGCCTGATACAACATATTCGTTAATTTAATTGTTCCACCATCAGCTAAAGTGTAACTTTCTCCTTCAAGAAGAGTAAATGTTTCACCATTAACAGTAAATTCGACTGAGTGAACACCGCCGGCATATGCTTGGTAAAGAAAGTTATTAACATTAATCTCGTAAGTAATCCCATCAGCATTATAGTTGTTGGTTTCTCCTTCAAGCAAAGTTCCTGTTGCATCGCATGATTGAGTTCCACCATTTAAGCAGAAAGTAGCACTATGAACACCGCCAGCATACGCTTGATACAACATATTTGTTAGTTTAATAGTTCCACCATCAGCAAGAGTATAACTTTCCCCTTCTAATAAAGTAAAAGTTTCTCCATTTACACTAAACTCTACAGAATGAACTCCACCAGCATAAGCTTGATATAAAAAATTTGTAACTGTAATTTCATAGTTAATTCCATCAGCAACATAATTATTAGTTTCTCCTTCAAGAAGAGTACCAGTAGTGTCGCATGAAGCTCTTGCTAATTTTGTTTTGTAAGCACTAGATAAAACTCTTGATTTAGATGCTTTTGGAATTGCTTTATATTTACTATATGCTTGACCAGCTAATGCGGTTGCTCCTTCACTTTCTGCTTCTTCAATAACTTGATCCAACTGTTCATCTGACATCTGATTCAATTCAGAATCCAATGCTTGTTGGTCTTCTTGGCTCAACTCTTCCTGAGGAGCACATCCAACTAAGAACATAGCAATTACTAACAAACTTAAAACCACAAAAATACTTTTTTTCATATTAAACACCTCGTTTTTAAATTAATGATTTAAGAAATAGTTAGCAAATATATAAAGTTTTGGTCTAAACATTTGTATATCTGCTTTAATACAATGGTTTCTATTCTTTTATTATGAGCAAATACAAAGACGAAGTTTTGAAAATCCTCTCTCCAGAAGAAATTAAAAGTACAAATCAAATACTTGATGAATTACAAAAAAGAGCAAAGAAAACAATTAATTGGCATGTTCTTTATCGCATCCTAATGGAATTAGAAGCTGAAAATAAATTAGAAAAATTAAAAGCCAAAGCAGGTTTCTTCTGGAAAAAGAAATGAGGATTTTCTAAAAAATTGTAAAATTCACCGAAAAGTATTTAAAGAAGTAAGACTAATCTTACTTGTGATATTAAAATGGCTGAATTAAATATTACTAAGATGAGTTCCAAGGGACAAATAGTTATCCCTATGGAAATGAGAAAAGAATTTCATGAGGGAGAAAAGTTTGTTGTAATCAAAGCAGGCAAACAACTTATCCTTAAGACTCTTGCTGCTTTTGATAAGAATATTGAAGAAGATTTAGAATTCGCTCGGAGAACTGAAGAAGCATGGAAAAGTTATGAAAGAGGAGAATTCAAATCTATGCCTGTTGATGATTTTCTTAATGAATTATAAAAATGTTAACAATAGAACGTTCTCCTCATTTTTTATCACTCCTTTGTAAGATAAAGAATAAAGCAGATCAGGATAGAATAAAAAAGCAAATTCGTAAAATCATTGAAAATCCAGAAACTGGAAAGCCAATGAGATATACTCGGAAAGGAACAAGAGAAGTTTATGTTGGTTCTTTCCGTCTTTCCTATGCATATCTTAAAGAAGAGAACAAACTGATTTTCTTAGATCTCTATCACAAAGATGAACAATAACTTTTTTTCTTCCCGCCTTTCTTAAAAACTAAAACAACTAAACCATGCAGTGCCGAAATAAACTAAAAACAAAACTACAAACAGAGATTGCCCCCTTTGCTGTATTAACACTATGTAAAACGTGAGAGAGTCCTAAACAGTATGAACCCTTCGGGTGATTAATGTAAACTTAAATTTTACTCTTCGGTTTAATGTTCCTTCGGAACTTAAACCTCGTAGCTCCCACTTCGTAGTCGCTAGAATATAACAGCGATTAACCAGTTACGTTCCGTTTGCCCACTCCGTTTCACTCGTAGTCAAACTCCACTCCACC
>JAHJDQ010000134.1 GCA_018812355.1 Nanobdellota archaeon
ACAAAAATTGTTGATTGTGTTGCCGTTAAGAATCCAGAAGATACATTAAAAAAATTAAGCCAATTACCATAAATTTAAAAATAAATTTTGTTTCTAATCACAAATGAACCAAAAAATCATCGACAAACATCTTCAAGCTGGTAAGATTGCTGCCGAAGCTTTACAATACGGAAAATCATTGATTAAAGAAAATGCTAAAGTAATTGCAATTCTTGATCAAGTCGAAGCAAAAATTTTAGAATTGAAAGGAGAGATTGCTTTCCCTGCCCAAATTTCTTTAAATGAATTTGCGGCTCATTCCTGTTCTGATTTAAATGATCAAACAATCTTAAAAGATCAAGTTGTGAAGTTAGATGTTGGTGTACACATCGATGGCTATATTGCTGATAACGCTTTAACCGTCGACTTGTCTGGAAAATATACTGATTTAGTTAATGCTAGTCGAGATGCTTTAAATAACGCTTTAAAAATAATTAAACCTGGAATTTCTTTAAGTAAAATAGGAAAAGTAATCCAAGAAACAATTACAGCGGCTGGCTTTGCCCCGGTAAAAAATCTTTCTGGCCATGGTTTAGGCCACTATAATATCCACACACGTCCTTCTGTCCCAAATTATGATAATGGGAATGAAAATATATTGAAAGAAGGAATGGTTATTGCAATTGAACCATTCGTCTCTACCGGAGCAGGTATGGTCCAAGAAAGTTCTCCCGCAACAGTTTTTACTTTAATCAATGAATCTAATATTCGTGATCCGATTACGAGAAAAATTCTTTTTGAAATCAGAAAGTATAATGGCCTGCCTTTTGCCAAACGTTGGTTAGAACGTAAATTTGGCACCCCTAAAACAAACTTCGCCTTAAGAACTTTAATTAGAAATGATTGTATTACTGAACACGCTCCTTTATTCGACCAAAGAAGAGGGATTGTTTCTCAGGCAGAACATTCTGTTATTGTTAAGGATAAGCCGATAGTGTTTACTAGATTATAATTCTTTCAACTTCGGCAGTCCCCATTTCACAAAAATAAATGCCAAAATAAGAACACTCCAAAAAATAACCCAATTAATCATTACAAAAGCAAAAAATACTAAATTAAGAATTAAAATGAATAGAACTAAATAACCAATTAACTTTATTTTTTTTGCATCCATTTGTCAATAACTTGTTTTACTGTCAATAACGATTCTGTACCAGTTTTCATATCCCGCAAGAGAACTTTCTTTTTCTGCAACTCTTTCTTACCAATAATTAAAACATTAGGAATCCCTAAAGCGTTCGCATACTGTAAATTCTTACTCATTCCCTTTCCATTTAAATCGAAATCAGTCTTTATTCCAGCTCCACGCAATTTCTCAACAATCTCTAATGACTCTTTCGTCGTCTTAATTGGAATAACATAAATTTGCGTCGGAGTTTTCTCCATAAATTCCTCTTTCTCCTTCAAAGCTTCCATCATCGGTACTAAACCGAACGATATTCCCACAGCCGGAACTTCACGATTACCACCTAAAAACTGTCCAATCATCTGATCCCATCTACCCCCAGCTGCTAAAGAACTTTGCATCTTTCCTTTCGCTAAGAGGCTTTTCCTCTGGCGTCCCAAAGGCTTTGCCTTTGTGGATTTCAAAAAGACTTCACAAACCATCCCCGTATAATACGCTAAACCTCTTGCTAAAGAAACCTCAAACTTCGCTTTCTTCACACCCATCTTGCGTAAATAACCAAACAATTCTTCCAATTCTTTTATTCCTTCCAAACCTTCAGCATTCTTAACTTTAATTTTTAATTCTTTAAGGGTAATTCCTTCTTTAACAAAAGTAAAAATAGTTTTAATTTGTTTTGCATTAAACCCTTTTCCTTTTAATTCTTCAGATACTCCTCTCACCCCAATCTTATCTAACTTATCAATTGCAATAATTGCTTCTTCTTTTTTCTGGATTCCAGCTTGTTCCAAAATTCCGTTCAACAGTTTACGATTATTAACCAAAATCACAACATCCAACTTCAATTTATTAAAAGCAGTTTGTAAAATTGAAATTAATTCGGCATCTGCTAATAATGAACTTGTCCCAATCGTATCGACATCACACTGCCAGAACTGTCTTAATCTCCCTGCTTTAATTGGTCCGTCTCGAAACACTGAACCTATCTCATACCTTTTGAAAGGCATTTTCAAAGTAGGGTTCGTCGCAATGTATCTCGCTAAAGGCACAGTTAAATCAAATCTTAAACCTAATTTCCTTTTCCCCTGATCTGTTAACTTAAATATTTCTTTCAAAGCATCAGAATCTTCCCCTGCCGCAAATTTCGCGGCTAAAGTTTCGTATCTTTCAATAATAGGTGTTTCTAATGGCGCAAATCCGTATGTTTCAAAAACTTCCTTCAGAGTACCAACTACCTTATTCTGAATAATTTTTTCTTCAGGTACAACATCTTTTACACCTTTAGCAGTTTGCGGTTTCATTTTGTATATCCTCCATGATTATTTCGTTGTTTATATAGTTTTTTAATTTAAAAAAATAAAACTTTTTTATTTAATTTTATTTCTCACTAGTAATCAGCTGGCATTGGATCATACAGACTTCGTGCCAATTTCATTACTTCATCAGAACATTTCCCAGCAGCACATCCTTCATCCATTGTTCGAATAAAATAATAATCAGGCATCATTCCCCGAGTATCTTTTATATTCCTCCAACTCTTACTCACTGTCTCTATATCTCCTTTTTCAAGAAGAGCAATCCATCCTTCCAAAGGCTTAGATAAATCTAAGTAAATATCACCAACAGTGAATACGATCAGTGCCTTCTTGCACCTTAGCCCCCATTTGTTCTGTTTCTGTTTGTCTCATTTTCTTTTATCTCCACGCTTTAAGTCCGTATGACTTGAGGCCTGCAGGCGGGAATCGAACCCGCACCAGAAGGTCCACAACCTTCTATGCTAACCATTACACTACCGCAAGCATGAATAGAAATTAATGTGAGAGTTTTCGCTCAATCAATGATGTATAGAACTAATTAAAGTGTTTTTATTGTTTAAAATTATAAAGTAAAAACTAGAAAAAACTTTGCTAACAATGAATACAATCAACTCCTGTATATCCCATATTAAACAGAAAACACAACAACTATTTAAACTTTTCTGTTTTGTTGTTACTAATTAATAACTATTATTGGGTTATATAAAAAAGGGCGGCTACGGGGAATTGAACCCCGTCCTGAAGCTCCACAGGCTTCCATGCTACCACTACACCATAGCCACCGTAAACATCTCTTTCCACCTCCTGACTTTTTTTAAATGTTTCGGACTGCTCCAGCCAATTTCATTTTCATAATGCTTTAATTGTGAATATCCATAAAGAATGACATGGCTCTCTGTTTTGTAATGATAAACTTTAGGAGAAAAACCTAACATTCTAAATATGTTGCCAAGATCATCAATTATCTGTTTTGATTTTTGAGTTATTGACAACCGAGGATAAAAATTACCCGTTCCATTCGTATCCATAAAATAGACTGAACCATCAGTGTCAAAGAATCCCCTGATAAAGCGACGAAGAATATCTTCATCATTCACCTTAATTATCTCTGGTAAACATATATCATCTTTCCGTCCTGGATTGATTCCTAATACACATACTTTGAATTCCCAAAGAGCTTTTGAATATATTTCAAAACCAATCGTATCACTATAATTTTTTAGTTTAACGTCAATATTGTAAAGCTGCTTATACATATGCCTAATATAGTCAACATAATACCATTTCTCATCCAATTTGTGGCCTTTAAGCCTATAATCATATTTGCTTGCTGACAAGAACCCATCTCCTAAATGCATTCCCATCTCTTCTGCAAGAAGAGGAGTTAATTTAGAAGGCAATATTATACATTTTTTCTTATCTTTATGACTGAAATTTATTTTGGAAGCGTCCAATACTAAGGAAGATTTTCTAAAGGTGATATTCTTATCTTTAATCTTAATCTTTGATTTTCCGTAATTGCGTTGTTTAGGTTTTCTAATTGATTTCATTTCAATCACCTCCAATCTTTTCATAATTTTAAAGATTGGAATTTTTTAGAAAAAGAGGTAGCCTAGCAGAACTCATTAAATTTCTTTGTGCTTTAGCAAAAGAATTTTATTAAGAGTTTTGCATCAGCTCTTTTTCATTTATGCTCATAGAATTAATAGTATATAAACTCTATCCAGACTTGTCGAGTGGGTGAGTGGGTATTTGATTAATCAAAAATATATACGCTTTTTTGTTACAACCTTGAAAATGCTCAGAAACAAAGTTTCTGGCACACAAAAAATCTTTGATTTTTCCGTGTTTTGCCGTTTCAGAACTTCTTTGTCGCAAATACTTCATACTTGGCATAACGAGTGTTATGCCAACTCACCTAAATCATTAACACTTTCTGCTTTCTTTTCACTGTTACCTTAACCCAATTACTATATCCTAAATACTCTCCGCCAGCCTGAATCGGGAAGGGTACTTCACTCTTAATTAAAATAGTTTTACCATTAAAAACTAAAGAAGGCGCTTTATTAATCCCTAAAGTCGTTAACAATAATCCCCATAACCTGATTGGTTTGTTCCAGAACAAGGAATGAGGATTAACAGAAGCCACTCCATAAACTTTTCCGTCATGCGGAGGAATCTTTTTTGGAAAAGCCCGAATACCGTAACCATAATAAGGAATCTTGCCAAAGCTAATGTTCATACAATTTTCCCAATTGTAATCCTTTCCATTAATCTTAACCTTAAACTCATAATCAGCCTTACCTTTAACCCAACCACGCCAACTCGCTCCAATATAATCAAACATCCCGTGCTGTGTTCTTTCTTTCGCTAACCTGGGCACTTCTGAATCCGCTCCAATTGCCGCAAATAATGTTTGTCTTTTCCCTTTCTCCCATTCTAACTCTAACACATCTAACTCCATTTCTTGAAAAAGAAACCGAGAACGTAAGTACTCAAAACGGTTGCCTTTGTAAAAATATGAATAAAAAGCATTTCCTGCTCCTAACGGGAAAAAACCTAAACTTTTTTTGTAAAAAGGCTGGTGATTTAAAGCACTTTCAAAAGAACCATCACCACCAGCAATCACCACTTGCTCAAAATTTTGGATTTTATTAGTAATTCCAGAAAACATATTTTTTTTTCTTACAGATAAAAAAGAAATTTTCGCCTTCCGTTTTTTGACAAATTTATTTAGTAATCTTCTCCGATAAGCATCATGATAACCGCGCGATTTTTTATTTGCCAGAATAACCATCCTTTCATGTTTAATTTCACGGCCAACTTTAATCTTTTTTCTGATTCCTCGAATAACATTAATAAAATAATAAAACGTCGAGAAAATAGAATAAACTACTGCTAAGACAACAAACAATAAAATTGCGAATTGGGTCAAAGCCATATAAAACGAATCAGTATAAGTATAGGTTAAAAAGTTCTCTAATAATAAAAAGAACAGAAAAGTATATTGAAATATATTTCTTGCTTTCCGGTAAGGATCATCTTTAATTTCCAAATCGTTCTTCGCAGCAATAAAACGATGAAAAGTAACTGATGAATCTCTCAAAAAGAAAATTGCTAAAGGAATCAACCAAAAATTATTTTTTAAAGAAAAAACCAATAATAAAACATAAATAATAATTTTGTCCGAAACCGGGTCTAAAAATGAGCCAAACTTAGTGATTTCATGCCTTCTTCTGGCAACATAACCATCTAAAACATCACTCAGAATAATCAGAAAGAACAATAATACAGCACTTAAAGAAGCCAAAGCTGTCTGCAAAGAAAATAAATAGATGATTACTGGTAATAAGAATAATCTTAAGAGAGTAATTATATTAGCAATGGTCATAAAGATAAGAAAATTAAAGTATTTAAAAGTCTTTACATCATTCCCGGTGGCATGCCCATCCCACCAGGTGGCATTCCTTGTTTAGATGAACCACCCATAATCACATCATCTATTCGCAAAATCATTTCGGCAACTTCTGCAGCTGAACTTAATGCTTGCGTTTTAATCTTTAACGGTTCAATTACTCCTTCCTGCCATGAATCCATTACTTCTCCTGTAAAAACATTAATCCCAGACCATTTCCCTTCTGCTGATCTTAATTTAGTTAACACATCAATTGGATCTAAACCAGCATTCTCAGCTAAAGTCCGTGGAATAATTTCCATCGTTTCCGCAAACGCTTGCACGGCTAATTGTTCCCTTCCACTTAAGCTGCTAGCATATTCTTTCAACTCTCGCGCTAATCTCATTTCTACTGCTCCTGCTCCCGCAACTACTTTACCGACTTTTAAAGCCGCTGCTAAGTCGCCAATTGCATCAGTTACTGCTCGTTTAATCTCCTCAGCGACATGCTCCGTTCCTCCTCTTACCAATAAAGTTACAGCTTTCGGATTCAAACACTGTTCAACAAAAATCATTTCTTCATCATTAAGCTTCTCTTCTCTTACTAAACCAGCAAATCCTAAATCTTCATTCGTTAACTCTTTCCAATTACTTGTAATCTTTGCTCCAGTTGCCCGAGCTAATTTCTCCATATCACTCTTCTTCACTCTTCGAACAGCTAAGATTCCGGCTTTCGCTAAAAAATGTTGTGCTAAATCATCAATCCCTTTCTGACAGAATAAAACTGTTGCTCCACTATCTTTAACTTTGTTAACCATCTCTTTTAAACTACGTTCTTCTTGTTCTAAAAATGAATTTAATTGTGCCGGATCAGTTATTTGAATTTTTGCATCAATCTCAGTATTTTTAATTTCTAATGCTGCGTCAAGTAACGCTACCTTCGCCTCAATTACCTTTTCTGGCATCCCTGGATGTACTCTTTCTTTATCCAAAACAATTCCCGCAATTAGTTCAGAATGATCACTACTTTCTCCGACTCGTTTCTCAATTTTAATATCAGCAAGGTCAACCTCTGTCTTACCATTAATCGTTTCTGCTACTCCTTTCACTGCTCTCACTGCTAAATCGGCTAATTTTTCTTTGTTTGACTCTGCCCCCTTACCTGTCATTGCTGTAATGGCAATATTTCTGAGAAGGTCTAGATTATCTAAATTAACATCTTCTGCAATAGCATTAAGAATTTCTTGTGCTTTAACTTCCGCTAAACGATAACCTCTAGCTAAAACAGTCGGATGAATTTCTTGATCAAGTAAATCTTCTGCTTTCTTCAATAATTCTCCCGCTAAGACAACTGCAGTAGTGGTTCCATCTCCTACAGCATCTTCTTGTGTTTTCGCTACCTCAACAATCATCTTCGCCGCCGGATGTTCAATCTGCATTTCTTTAAGAATCGTCACTCCGTCATTCGTTACAATCACATCACCCATTGCATCGACAATCATCTTGTCCATCCCCTTTGGCCCTAAAGTAGTTCTTACTGTCTGCGCGACCGCTTTCGCTGCCGCAATATTATTCCTTTGAGCGTCCTTGCCCGTAGTTCTTCTAGTATCTTCAGGTAAGATAAATATTGGTTGAACATTATTATTACTCATTTTAAATTCCTCCTAATCAGTACACCCCTACAAAAAATCAGAAAATTCCTTATATAAATATTATGCAATAAAGCATGTCTCCATAATATATGTTAGGATAACCACTACCGCCGTGCGTAGTGGTTATCTAATTCAAAAATATTTTAGATATACCCCTAATAACCTGCATATTCCACTATCGTAATCTTTATTAAGCAAAATTCACCTCAAAACAAGAGAAGAGTTTAAGATGGCCAAACTAATTTTCTTAGGAACAGCAGGCAGTTCAACAGTAGTTAGTAAACAATTAAGAGCTTCCGGTGGCCTTATTTTTCAGATTGAAGATTTACAATTCCATTTTGATCCTGGACCTGGCTCTTTAAATAAAGCACGAGAGTTCGGCATCAACCCTCATTACACCACTGCCGTTTTAGTTACCCACAACCATATCAATCACTGTAATGATCTTAATGTTTGTATTGAAGCAATGACCCACGCTGGAATAGAACATCGCGGTTTGGTATTAGCAAGTAAATCGGTCTTAGAACCATCCCCAGACGAACATCCATTCCTTACTAAATACCATCAACATTTATTAGAAAAAATCATACCAATGTCCGCCGGACATAAAGTTGGTATTGGTTTAGTTGAGATTAACGCTCTTGCTACAGAACATACCGATCCTACGGCTATTGGTTTCAAATTATTTTGTCCAAAGTTTACCGTAGCTTATACTGGTGATACACAATTAAATGACAAATTACTAGAAGATTTAGAAGGTACTGACATCTTAATCCTTAATGTTCCTTATCCTGAAAATAAGGGGGTAGGTCAAAACCTCGACACAGAATCTGTTATGAAAATTATTTCTCATGTCCGACCAAAATTAGCTATTTTAACTCATTTCGGTTTGGAAATGCTTAAAGCCGATCCTTTAGTAGAAGCAAGAGAAGTGCAACGCATTACTGGAATTCAAACAATTGCTGCTCGTGATGGTTTAATTATCACTCCTAGCGGTTATGAACATCCTAAAAGCCCTGTTCGAGGATATTCATAATAGGAAACTAATAAAATAAACTACTCCTAATCCCACAAAACAGCCCGCAGAAATGAAAGGCATCGCTGGATAGAATTTCTTCTCTTGACTGAACCATAATAATAACGCTAAACCTAAACAAGCAAACCAAGGAATCACTAAAGACTGCCATACTCCTAATTCTTTCAAAACAACTCCCGCAAAAATTAACGGAAAACCAATATCTCCACCACCAAGAATTGCTGTTCTCACCATTTCCTTTTTTCCTTTTAGTTTTTTCTTGCCTTTTTTAACAACTTTCTTTCCAAATTTATATGGAATCAATAATCCAGCAAAGACTTGTGCTTTAGCCTGTGACTGAGCTAAAGTAATCATGTGCTTCGATTTCCAAACCGCATAAGCATCATAGAGAGCGATTAATACTAGTAAAATACTTGCTGATAATAAATTAAACCAAGAAACAAAAATTGCTGCTAGCCCGCCATAAATAAATAATTCTGTCAGATTATGAACAATCACATTTGGTTTGAATATTTTCCAAATTGCTAAAATAATCGCTAAGGGAATCGCTACTTCTATCCACATTAACGAAGAGAAAGCAATTAGTAACGTAATTAAAACAGCAATCAAAAACCAGCCTTTCCAGATCCATTTCAGATTGTACTTAATCAAAGCTAACATTAAAATCGTCCCAAGAATCACAATAATCATAATATGCAGCCAGGAAAAATTTTCCTGCACTTCCGGCCTTTCTCCAAGTAAAGGTAAATCTTGAAATTCAGTCTCACCAGTTTCCGCACTTTTGACAGGATCAATATACTTATAGACAATCCCTAAGCCAATAAATTGTGCCAGTAAAAAGATTAGTAAAAGAATAAGAGTAATTTTCAAAGAATGTTTCATAAGAAGATGAAATTGTTTTTGTTTATATAGTTAACTAATACCAACATAACTAACCTCAACTTTCTCTCCCTTATCATCTTTCACAAATTCTTTAAAAAGTGGAATTTTTATAGGAACAGCAAATCGAGTAAAGGTCGAAGTAACTAAAGCCTCTCCTTTATCTAAAGCCGCAATGTTCCGATTATCCTGCGAAAGATCCTGCGGTGACGACTCAATCACCGCCTGTCTCTCCGAATTCATCGCTATCCCTAAAATAATTTTTGTGTTCATATTAGCAAGAATATTCTTCGGAATTTCCGAAGGTAATTGCGTTATCGCCATCAAGCCTACTTTAAATTTGCGCCCTTCTCGAGCGAGTGTTTCAAAAATATTCGAACCTTGCTCCAACACTTTCTTCCCTAATACTCGAGGTGCTTCTTCCAAGACAACAGAAATTACTGGTTTCTCGTCTAATAATCCTTTCTTTTTATAATATTTATATTTATCAAAAATTTCTGATGTAATTAAAGAACCAACTAAAATTTCAATCGCCCCGGAAAAAAAACTCGTATCAATAATTACAATTCTTCCCTTCTCTAAATCCTGACAGATCTCTGAGATAGTATTCTCTCCAGAAACATCATCAAAAATTCCCTGACAATATAACTTCCCTTCAACCATCTCTAACCCTAATAAAGAAATCAATTTCCTTTTCACCACAGAAATTGTATCTTCATGAAAATTAACCCCTTCAATTCGTTTTTCTTCAAAAATAGAAACTATCCAATCCTGTTTAAATTTACGATGATAAGCATATAAACATTGACTCTGCGGATCAGACAAACTAATCGCACCTTGAAAATGTTCTGGTTTTAATTTACTAAGATTAATCTTTAAAGTTCTTGCTCCCGGCGGTGGAGCAGTAGGAGTATAATAAGATACTTTATCTTTGTTAGGATGATCTTTTAATCCTAAACCAGTTCTTCCATAATATTCATCATGCGGATCTAAAACTAACATCCCCGCATAATTCTGTTTTAAAATATCCCAGAGAATACACGACATTAAATTACTTTTTCCTAAACCTGTCGAAGCCGGAATTAAAACGTGATGCGAAAGAACTTCCCTTCCGGAAAGAAAAACGTTGAAGTCCATCTCTCGAGAACCAGATCTTAACTTTCCTAAAAATAAAGGATTATTAGGAGTAGTAATAAAAGCTAAATCTTCTTTATTAATCTCTCTCACTTGAGTAAAAAATGGAGGAAGCTTCTTACAGGTTTTACTTTTGTCTCCTACATTCAAAATCGGCTTCAACAAAGCCAATTGATAATTCCTTAATTTCTCATCCATAATCTTAAAACTACCTTCCTCTAAACTCATTCCCGCAACCATCTCAAGATTCTGTTGGGAAATTTGACTACCATAAACTAAATCATAAACCTGCAGAATAAACTTTTCTTGACCATCAATCACGACTAGTTCGCCTAGCTCGACACTTTGTTCTGCCTTTACTCGCATCACAATCTTACCAAAATCTCCCGCCACTACTTGCCCTTTTAACATCTTAGAAACAGAATTTACTCTGCTTTTAATTATTTGTGTGTTCAATTAAATATACTTTATATAAATTTTGAAGAAATTATCATAAGTTTTCTGATACTTCTCGATTAAAAAATGATAAAGATTATCAAAATGTTTGTTATCAAAGGCTTCTAAAGCATGAAAGTAAGCTATTCTTTGAGTTTTACGAATGATTAAAGGCGGATAACCATAATTCAATAAAATAATGTTAATCAAAAGTCTTCCTACCCGACCATTACCATCTTCAAAAGGATGAATTTTTTCAAACTTACCATGAAATACGGCTGCTTTCTCTAACGGATGAAGATTTTTACTTTCTTTATACCATTTAAGCAAATTCTTCATCTCCAACTTTACTTTTTCTGGGGGTGCAGTTTTAACATTCCTGCCTAATAAAAAATTTGGTAATGTTTTGTATCCTAGTGTCACTCCGGTATTTTCAACAATAATTTTATGGAGATCAATAATAGTTTTTTCATTTAATTTTGGTTTTTTCTTGAAAATCCAGGCTATTGCTTTCCTTGTATTTAGTGTTTCGTAAACCTCTCGTAAATCTTTTTCTTTAAGGACTTTTCCTTCCTGAATAATAAAAGTAACATCTTTTAATGTTAAAGAGTTCCCTTCAATTGCATTTGATTCATAAGTGAAATTAACTGTAAACCGATCCAGAATATCTTGAAATTGTTTTTTACTGATTTTTTTTAAGATACTTTGATAGCCAAACTTAATTTCTTCTAATTTAGTTACCCTGGATTGAGTAAAAATATGATTATTCTGATAATATTTAGTAGCAAAATTAATTTGCTCTTGCTTGATTTTCTTGTTTAAAATTGTTTCATATTTCAAAAGATCCTTTTTTTTATGGTAATCTTTAATATAAATGGAGAATTTTTTTACTTTACTGTCAGGAAATCGAATAGATTTCTCTAAGTAGTAATGTTTTTTTCCTTTAATTTCTTTAGCTCTTACAAAAACCATAAATCTTAGTTACCCCTACATTTATTTAAACCTTTCGTTTTTGTAGGGGTAACTAGATAGAACAACAATCTTTATAAATAAGTCCCGTTTTGAGCTTACAAGGAGGCAAAAGTTATTTATCATGGGGCTAAGCGAAGCGCAGGCCGCACATCTTTGGATGATAAACTTTTGTAAAGTTTATAATGGAAGCCATAGTAATGCATTTTAGACAAGGACGTCATCATGTTAACTCACATCAAATGATTCTTAAAGTAGCTGATACTCCCGAAGAGGCCGAGAAAACTATTGGCAAGACAGTTACCTGGACCTCTCCTTCTGGAAAAGAGATTAAGGGCAAGATCTCTGCTTTACATGGCCGAAACGGTAATGTCCGTGCTATTTTCTCAGAATCTGGCCTTCCTGGCCAAGCTTTAGGAACAAAAATTAATGTTGAATAAAATTATTTTCTTACTTCTTTAATTAAAGCATTATAAGAGTTTCTCAGTTCTGTTAAAGGGTTTAAAATATTATTAACAGCCATAGGCGGATGAAATGCCTTAATTTCTTTAACTAAATTCTTGGCGGTTAAATAATTATTCTGAGCTGCCGAAGCTATATCCATGATCCTTTTTTGTTTTTCATCACTAAAACCCGCTGAAACTTCTTTTAGTTCTCTCCAAGCATGACGACCTTGTTTTTGTGCTTTCCTAACATTACCAACCGCTTGATTAAAATCACTCCCCTCAAAATCTTTTATCGCTTCATTCAAATAATCAACACAATTGATAAAGAAACCTTGTACCGGTTCCAATTTCTTGACTCGTTTCTTTTTTTCAGCAACGGTCTCGGCGGCTTTCTTTTTATCTTCTTCTTTCTTTTTCTTTTCCGTGCCTTCTTCTTTTTTCTTCCCAAACCATTTAGAAATACTACCTCTTCTTTCTTCTAATACTGTCTCCCGCTCTTCTTTCGTCGGCGGAGCAGCAATAAAGAATTTAATCGCATAATAAATAATCATTAGAATGACAATCACCAGAGCATAATCTATGAAATCCGTTACTTTTGTTGAAACTATATCACTTATTGCCATCTTATATTCCTAACCCTGTAATATGCACTTTCATTGCACTCAATATCCAAAACAATAGTAAACAAATAATTATTTTAATAAAAACTGTCCACTTAGTTTCATTATCTTTTCCAGGAAATTTCATTAACAGATAAGCTAAACCAATAATCGGCCCACCAATTAAAACTAAAGCAATTGCTGTTGCCCAGCCTACTCCTGTTGCTCCTAACACTGCATCAGGTAAAAAAATCGCTGAAATAGTCGCCAAAACAGCCGCCACTACTCCCGCCTGACCACGAGAAAGAAACTTGAATGGAGGAGTTTTTATTCCCGTCATCACTGCGAAAAAAACAGCAAACATTAAAATCCAGATTAAAAGCCGTGTTAACCCTAAAACTACTGATCCATCAGATAATCCTAATACACTTAAACTACCTACCGAAATGATGCCTTCCCAGACATCTTTTAATGTCCCCATCACATCCGCTAGAGCAGCTGGAACAGTAATTAAAAACATTAAAGGTAATAACCACTTCTTTTGCATACCTCTAAGAATTATTTAATCGTTTATAAGGATTTCGTAATAAGGAAAGTAAAAAAAAAAGAAAAATTAAACTACCCATTTCTTTTTAATTTCATCTGCTAATTTAATTGTCTCACTAACAGCTATTTTTTCTTTATTTTTTGCTTCTTTAATATCCAACAAAAAACGGGATGAAGCGTAAAGTATTTTTTCACGCGCAGGAGAAACTTCAGCTAGCACATTCACTCCACCAATTTTGTAATCACTCAAACCCGGGAATCCCGTATTATTTTTATCTAAAGCCATGGTTTCCGGAACTTTATTATACACCTTCTTGCAACTTTCGTAAACAATCTGATTATTTTTTTCAATAATATCCAACATCTTTTTACATTCTTTAACTTCTTCAGAAACCGCTGCATACATTCCTAAGATTAATTTCTCTTTTTCCTCAATTGGCTTTCTCGTAGCATCAGTTATCCCTTTACTAATCATCTCTTTAATCAACCTTTCCATCTCAGTTACTTCTTTTCGTTGAGCTCGTTTCCATTTATGGTGAATTTTAGTAACTTCTCCAAAGGAACTTTTTAAGTTTTGAAAAGCAAGATTCAAACTTTCTAAATGATGTTTACTATTCACTTTATGATTATTGTTAATTTCTAAAAAAACAGCATTATAACTATCCCCTGCTTTTTCAGCTTCTTCTAGAATTTTAAACTCTTTCTCCGCCACCACCAAATCGCTTAATATTCGAGTTTCTTCTCTCTTAGCATGCCTTAATTCTTTGCCTTTTTCTGTCAAGACAGTTTTTTGTTTGGCTTTGTCCCACAATCCTCTCACCCAATTAGGATGATATTCAGAAGAGCCTCCCATATTTCCTAAGGCCTGCACTAAAGTAACCACACCAAGCACAATCATCACAGCAATTACCCACCAGATATAAGTATCAACTGTATCCATCACATTAGCCATGTAAGAAGCAGTAACTCCGCTTGCTAAATTATCCATATGATTTTCCATTTGAATAAGAACAAAAGTGGTTAAAGCTACTACTACAAACCTAATCCAATGATTATCTTTCAACATAAAATAACCGAAAAGCCCAAAAGCAATCGGCAAACCCAAAATAAGAAACGAAACAATCGTACCATAACTTGTTGCCGCAGCAACTAAAATTGTCCCTGGTACAAAAATTGCCGAAATTAAAGAGATACAACCAGCAATAACAATACTAATGTTTTTTCCTAATTTTAACAATTCCGCTGCTTTAAAGAGCAACGCAAAAATCATAATTAATAACAGAAAGCGAATAAACCCTTCCATCGCATCAATTTCTCCAACTCCCACATCCGATAAAAACCCTAAAGTAAAAATGTCTTGCACAACATCCCCAACAGCTCCTAAAGCAAAACTAGATAAAAGAACCACAAAAATTAGCCCTATAAAAAATAAATTTCCCCTTCTCATCATAAACACCTCAGTTTTAAATTAATAATCATTAAAAGAATAAAATAAACCTATTTAAACCTTTCTCCACTCTAACATTTAAAATAGCCAGAAAACTTTATAAACAACCTCCTAAAATATACCAAACATGACCCATATTTTAATCGTAAACCCAAATGAACTGGTTAATCAGGCTGCGACAGAGCTTAAAAAACAAAAATTAGTCGAACCATTAGAGTGGTCAAAATTTGTTAAGACCGGCCACCATAAAGAACGCCTGCCTGATAACGAAGATTGGTGGTACTATCGAGCAGCCGCTATCTTAAGATCAATCGCGAGATTAGGTCCAGTTGGTACATCAAAATTAAGAACTAAATATGGCGGTAAAAAGAACCGCGGCCATAAACCAGAACATCGTTATCGAGCTTCCGGCTCTATCATCAGAAAAATTCTCCAACAATTAGAAAAAGCAGAACTGATTAAACAAACTGAAAAAGGCGTGCACAAAGGCAGAGTACTTACTCCTAAAGGAACCTCCTTCCTAGATAAACTTGCGGTCCAGATTCATAAACAAGAAAGAAAACAATAATGGCACGACACAAACATCCTTCCAAAAAGAAACGCTTAATCAAACTTAACAAACAAACTAAGTGGGCGCCTTTCTGGACCGTCTTTAAAATTTATGGTAAGGGTCGAAGAGTTCATCCGTCAAGACATACTGACGTTAAAAGATCATGGAGAAGAACAAAAACTAAAGCTTAAGGAGGTTAACAAAAAGTTAAATCATTGTGGGACTAAGCGAACAAATGTGAGCGCATGTCGCACGTCTTTGAATGATAAACTTTTGTAAAGTTTATATGGCCAAAAAACAACCAGCAGTAGCAAAACTTGAACTAGAACGTGTTTATAATGTTCCGCTAAGAAAAGAATATCGTAAAGTTCCTCGTTGGAAAAAAACTAAGAAAGCTACTAAAGCGCTAAGAGAATTCTTACAAAAACATATGAAATCAGATAATGTTAAACTAAGCACTGAAGTAAACGAAAAATTATGGCAACACGGCATTAAAAATCCCCCGCACCATATTAAGGTTAATGTTACTAAAGATAAAGAGGGCGTGGTAAGAGCCGAATTATTTGGCGTAAAAAAGAAAGTTCCAAAAGAAGCACCAAAGCAAAAAAGTAAATTAGCTGCTAAACTTGATGATGTCAAAAAGAATCTTAGTAAATAAAAGTCTTGATTATCTAATTAAAAAAATAAAAGCCTTGTTTTCTAAAATTTTACGATAACATTTTAAACCTAAAAAGAGTTTAACTGCTAAATTATGATTTTCGTTTTAAAACCAAAATTATTTATGTAGTCGCACAAGAATTAAATCAATTTAAAATGTTAAACAAAAAAATTATGGAAAACAATATTTCAACAAATTTTGTTGAAATTAACAGAAAATTAGTATTTTTTAATGAGATAGTCCACCACGAAGAATATAAAAAGATTTATTCTTTAGAAAAACTATTGCTAGAGTTAAATAAGGAGATTAAAACTAATAGTGCAAGGCCTTTTCTCAATATTCCTACTAACATTTGTAAATGTAAAAACATAAAACCAAAAGACATTATTATTGTTAGACTACACAAAAAGGATAAGATTTATGAGTTTATATCTAAAGTTTATGCCTGGGGGAAAATACATGTACCTAAAAAAATCATAAGTTTACTTGAGATTAAAAATAATGAAAAAATAAAAATTCAGATTATTAAAGAAACAGAAAATACCAATTCAAATGAAACCATAAACTTAGTTAATCTATTTAAAAAAAATAAAAAAATAAAAACAATAAAACGAGCTAACAATTTTGTAACAATTTATTCAGAAAAACAAACACCATTAACCATTCCTAACACTATCACTATAAATCAAAAATTGGTTGAATTGTTCTTTTTAATCCATGGAGACGGGCATTATAAGACAAAATTATTTTTTGTAAACAAAAACCCACAGTTACATAAGTTTGTAATAAAACAATTTGAAAATGAATTAAAGATCCCAATGTCAATCTGGAGAGCTAGAGTAACAATCAATAAATTTGAAAATGAAGATTTAGCCAAGCATTATTGGAAAGAAAAAATAGGATTTATCAATGAACAATTTTATCCAAAAGTTTCAAAAACAAAATTCAACACATCAAAGTTTGGAAATTTAAGAATTTGTATTGACTATTTGATTGTTGCTGAGTTTTTTCGATATTTAT
>JAHJDQ010000135.1 GCA_018812355.1 Nanobdellota archaeon
AGGGGTAATCGTGATCAATCTGGCTTGATTAAAAGATTGCAGGGTTTTGTGAAGTTCTTCCGCTGTCAGATGTTCAAAGACACTATTAGCAAAGATAACGTCAGGATGGACAGAACGGTAGTTTTCTACATCGCTCATTTCTGGAATGATGTCATAGCCAATGATGTTATGTTGAGGCAGTTTATGTTTTAAATACTGGTTGCCGCAGCCAAAGTCGAGAATGGTTTCGTTTGGTTGGAATTTAGCCATCTTAATAGCGGTGTTGATTAATTTATTGAAATAATATCTAATGAAGAAGATTCTATTTTCGTAGTTAGTTTTGATTGCTAAGTGTGGTTGCATTTTTGATGTTAGAGGTATTTTTTTAAGTTGCTTTTAATTTTTTTCTTTATCCCTTTTCATAAACGTAATACCAAGTTAGTTCGGTTTTATTAAATCCAACATCAACGATTGCTTGGTCGAGTTGTTCAAGATTGATTATTCTTGGATCACTTTTCTTAAATATGACCAGAACAGTTTTAATTTGTTGAGCGTTTTGTTCTAAGCTCGCGGCAAATTCATTGTAATCTTGGATGCCTTGGCCGGGTATTTTCTGAACAATTTGTTCCATTTCCTTTGGGTTATGAATACCATTTCTTTCGTTAGCAATCATTGACTCAAAAATGAATAAATCTTCGTTGTAATAATAAGGGGTGTAAGGAATCAGATCACCATTAACATTTATTAAAAATTTAGGATTAGGAATTGCAGAAAGATAGTCAACTAATTCTGGATTATAAATTCCTCTTTTTTGAACTTGTTCAGCCATTAAATTATAAGTGATCAAACCTGAGAATACTGTTAATGAAATAATTAGGATAAAAAAGAGAATTTTGTAATTAAGTTTTATTTTGTTTTTTAAGAAAATAGCAAAATCATCAATTCCTTTAACCATTAAAATGAAAACGAAAGGTAACAAAGCAATTGCATATCTTAGCTGTTGAGAAGTAATTAAGAAAGTAGCTACTAAATAAACACTTAAAACAAAAATAAATAAACGAATATTTTTACTAAGGAAAGATTCTCTTTTTTTATAAAACCAAACTAAAATCGGGATAAAAGCTAAAATGGCAAGATAATGAGTTTCTTTAAATGTTTGAATGAAGTAAGCAAAAGTATAACTTGGAGAGAACCAATTGGGTGTTGTATAGGATAAGCTTAATTCAGCCATCCTTTTTAGAAAACCATAATCAAACAATGAAAATTTGATCCACCAAGCACTAATCAACAGGACAATTATTCCTTGCCATAGTCCAATTTTGAACATGGAAAGAGAAAACTTTTTTTCTTTTACTATTTTATAAATAATGTAAAGAGCATAAAATGTAGCAGCATAAATCAAATTTTGATATTTCATTAAAGTGGCGGCAGTAAGGAATAAGGCTCCCCAGAGAACGTTGGTTTTCAGACTTAATTTTATTCTTGGAGAGAGTTTGAGAGCGTAAGTTTTTCCTTGACGATGAAAAGTAAAATAATACCAGCCGACCATCATAAAAGAGATGGGAATTGAGAGCATGGAAAGTCCGCCAATGTTAACTAAAAAAGGACAAAGCAAGTAAAGCATGACTACACTTAAAGCTAAATGTTTTTTCTTTAATATTTCTAGAGATAAGAAATAGAGTAAGAAAGCGCCGAGGATAATGAAAAGTTGAGTGGCAATTGATGCTGTTACTGGACTGGCTCCAAGAAAAACGAAAGTTATTCCTTGAATGATAGCATGAAAAGGAGGATCAAACATAAACCAACCAGCATTATAACCTTTCTCTTGGTAGTGTTCCATGAAAGTTCTGAAAGACATGAAATCGCCGGAAAGAAGGGTTTGGAAATAATCATAAAAAATGTGTCCTTGTACTGCATGTCTTGATTCGTCCCAGCCTTGGGTAGCGTGAATTCTAAAATTAGTAAAAAAAAGGAAAAAAATGATGAAAATAACTAAAAGGATTAAATACTTGTCTTTAAAC
>JAHJDQ010000136.1 GCA_018812355.1 Nanobdellota archaeon
ATTTAAACCTGCCGACCTTCGAGCGAACCATCACCAAAAATGTCTTGAGAAGTTCTCTTATGTCTTTAAACGTCTAGTTGGTGGCTACGCCAAAAGACTTAAGTTGGAACCCCGAAGCAAGGATGATGAAAAAAAGAAGGGATTTGAGGTGCGAAGAGAAAGCAGAAAAGAATGTGAGAGAAAGTATGAAAGAAGAAGAGAGTGAAGTGATATTGGTTTGCGCCATGAAGTGGGAGGATTGTATAACCGGATTTTCTGAGCAATCTTTAATGTAAACTAGAATTTTTCCATCTTTAATTCAATTTAGTTATGAATTTGAGACTTTTCGGATTATCTATGTAACTAGAGAACTTATAGATTAATCCTACATCATCAACTTTTTGTGGTATGGAAAAAATTAGTATTCCACTTGCCTTTTGATTTTCTAAAGGATCATACATTGAATCGACTGTATCTTGATTGTTGCATTGACCTAGCCAGTTTATAGGACATTTGGCAGAATAGACATTACCCTCATCATCCATTAAGCTGAAAGATGAAGTATAAAAGCTGTTACAATCTTTTTCAATACACTGAACAATTATTTTATACTTTAAGAGTTTTTGTCCATCTTGTGCTCCTAAGTATTGTTCATCTCCTGATCTATCAAGGTATTCAATTTTAGATCCATATTCTTCTAAATCTACTTCAAATTTAAATCCATGTACTCTATATTCTCCAGTTTTTATATTTGCTGTCGTTGCTAGTGTATATTCACATTTTGAATTGCAAGTATTTGCATTAGTGCAACTTCCTTCTTTCGCTGGATCATCTGAAACACAATCTGAATTTTTTGTACAAACACTCTTACACGTTCCTGAACAACACTGATTTCCAACAGAACATTTTACATCTTCTTTACATGATGAACAAGTTTCTCCAGTTTCTATTTTTCCATTACCACAGCAAGGAGTTATTACTTTATTTACACATTTAAGACTTTCATAATTGATGGAATCTTTAGTACATTTATTATTATCTTCACATGAAGGGCAATCTTTAGTTCCATACTCACCAATTTCACAAATCTTATTTCCTTCGCAAGGTATAATCTCTTCATGAGTACATTCAAGAGTTTCAAAATTTACACTATCTTTGGTGCATTTAATATTGTCATTACAATCAGGACAGTCAGCAGTTCCATACTCTCCAGTTTCACATTTGTTATTGCCCTCGCAAGGAATAATGTCTCTGTGAGTGCATTGGTAATTCGTTTCATCAGAACAATAATTTTCTGTGCATTTCAAACCATCATCACAAGAATTTGGACAAGTAAAGAACATTGTTTTTACTAAAATACCTGCAATCAAAAGAAAAATTATACTCCCTGCAACAATATAGAAATGTTTATTTTTTAAAAAGAACTCCCTAACTATTTTCTTTCTGTTAGTCTGTTTCCATTTATAACTTACATGTCTACCATATTTATCTGGTGTTTTAACCATTTAAGCTAAGAACAACTTTAATTTTAATAAACGTTTTGGTTTCGGAACCCCGAAGCAAGGATGATGAAAAAAAGAAGGGATTTGAGGTGCGAAGAGAAAGCAGAAATGAATATGAGTTGAAGTTCTAATGAAGGATTGATTGCAAATTAGTGAGCAAAGAGGGTATGAAACAATTCGAAACATTTATTACAGAAAATTGCTTTTTCCTTAGCATGGGACAGGAAAGCGTCTTCCAATTTCTGAAGAAGAACAGAGGCAGATGGTTTGCTTCTAGAGAGATTGCTAAAGCGTTAAAGCTTAGTCCCAGCTCAGTTTCTACTAGCTTGATGAGACTAAGAAAGCAGGGCAGCGTTTTCTACAAGCAGAATCCTAAGAACAGAAATCCTTTTTTGTATAAAGTTGAGTGAATTAATCACCCCCTAGTTTTTGGGCTGGATTTATGCTTAAGAATGGGGAAGGTAAATTAAGGGATGTTTTTTAACGGCTTTGCGTGGAAACTAATCCTTCCTAACAAGAACATAGACTTTCTTACCTAATAACTCTTTAGGAGCGTCAATTTTTGCTCCTGTTCCAAATTTAGTAATTTTTTTCTCAAACAAGAATTCTATCTCATCCTCAATTTTCAATTTGTTACTTTGCATTTTTATTTTCCTCATTCTTGCTTGATATATATTATCATATATTAATCTTTTGGTTCTTAGTTTCCTAAAGTTTACATATATATATCAATATATATTGATAACTGGTGATAGATATGCCAAAACTTCCGAATGAAGAATTTAGAGCGATGGTTCCTCTTATGCGAGAAAAAGATTTCTACGAACCAGAAGAACAACGAAAAATCTCATGGCCAGAATACAACGAATCTCAGATCGAAAATGCCGCAGAAACCATAGAGTTCATATGTACTGCTGTTGACGAAGTAGAATATATGCGTACTCCTGGAAAAGTTGGAAAGCCGCTCACTGATCCAAAAGTTCTTGCTAAAGCGGTACTCGCCTGTGAAGCTCTCGGCTTCACAGAAAGGAATGCTCAAGGGTGGATAAGAATAATTGGTCCATTTATGGGGATACTAGAGCATCTCGATGATAGAACTATCGGAGATGCCTACGATAAACCCGAAGTTCTTTATATACTTAAACAAGTGTTTGAGAAAACCAAAGACTCTGATGGAATCCTATCAGGAGATGGAACTGGTCTTGAGACCAGTAGAAAACAAAATTATGAAAATAAGAAGAAGACTGGCGAATATATGACTAGTATCGTTGATTCTCGTGAGATAGTACAAGCCTTTGATATTAGCGGAGAACAAGAATGCAGAGCAATGCATAGATTAATCGAAAATGTGTATGGAGACAGTCTGCGTCTTGACGCAGGGTTTAATGACCGAGAACTTGTGAAAAAGATTGCTGAAAAAGGAATGACTCCTTATGTTTTTCCTAAGAAAAATAATGATATGAATGGTTCTTTTGCATGGAAACTAATGTACATGGAACTTTTTCTTGATGTTATGGCGTGGCTTACAGAATATCATCTACGAAGTCATGCAGAGAGTTTTCACGCCAGCTTTAAAAGTGTTTACGGGCTTATCACTAAGAGAAGAGCAACTTCAAAGCTTAGTCAGGTTACAGCGAGAATTATTCTACATAACAGAAGAAGGATCTCATACTTCAAGAAGCTGGCTAAAGCCAGCTAATATCCACGCAAAGCCTTTTTTAACAAAAGCTTTATAAAAATTAAAACACAGCCATTTAATAATCATGAGACAGAAACTTGACTAATTAAATGATGTGGTTGATGAAAATGAATTTGATGATATTATGAAAAAAATATTAGGATTATATATTGTATTATTACTTTTGTTTAGCTTAGCCATTTCGGCAATATCTGAAGAAGAAGTAATTTCTGTTGAAGTAGAAGAACAGACGGTAGCGAAACCATGTAATCCAGAAAATGACTGGAGTAACAGCGTTAATTTAAAGCTTGAAAATGGTGAAACAAAATCAGTTAAAGATACAAGATTTGATAACAGATATAACATTACTGTTTTAGAGCAAGATGACAATAAAGCAGCTTTAAAAGTGAATGGAGAAGAAACCGGATTCTTAGAAAAAGACGATAAGATTCAAATAGCTGGACTGGATTTAATAATGTATGCTCCAAAGTCAAATGGTAAAGTCCACTTTTGTATTTCCGAAAGACCAGAAGCAAAAACAGCTTACAAATTAGAAGAACTGGAAGAAAAGCTAAAAGATACGGAAAAAGAACTGGAAAAAACAAAGTTTAAATTATCACAAACAGAAAAGGAACTAGAAGAAACAAAGATTGAAGTAACTAAAAACAAGAATCTACTTCAAAGAATTGTTGAGTTCCTAAAAGATAAATTCTGGTTTTAAGAAGTAACTAAAATTAAGAAAATAAGTTCTGCTTGGAAGTATGATAAATTAACTAAGTAAAATGATTTATGCTCAACAATTGAGTACAAGAAGGCAAAAGAAAGGAAGTATTTTTTTA
>JAHJDQ010000137.1 GCA_018812355.1 Nanobdellota archaeon
GGCACGTTTCCAGGTTGGATATTCAAGAGGGTCAAAATATTGCTTATGTGGATGGTCAACAAGTGCATAGTTATGATGAGAATTTAACCGGTGAAACAGTAAGGATAAGAATAACTGGCGGTTATCCACCTGGTCATATGCTTATTGATTACATCAAATTAACAGAATAAAGAAACCTTTACATATGTAATAAATCTTTCTTTTTATATTAAATGGTAATCAAAAGAGGTACTATTGTCTTAAAAAATAATCAATTTTTAACGAAATATTTATATAAAATTATTACTTCCAACATTAAGAGATGACACAGAAAAACGGAAAATTATCAAGAGAGCAATTCTATAAAGAATTAGCAGAAGCTAAAAAGGATCCCCAGTTTAGGAAAGAAATTCGAGCTTTCATTAAAGCCTCCACTGGCGTTTATAAATTAAAAGATTATGGTATGGAAAACTTATAACTTCATTCTAAATTTCTGCAGAATATCTTCATATTTTAAAAAGTCAGGAGTTCGTAAATTCTCATTAATATTAATATGTTGATATGCTTTTAATGCCACTTTTCCGAGCATTGTTCTTTGATCATCAGAATAAACCACATCTAATCCATTAAAACTGGCACAAGCTATAATCATAAAATCAATTCTAATGTTAGTGTCCCATCCATAAATTCCTCCTAAATTTCTATAATGGTCAAAATATTTCTTGGCTAAACTTGTAATTACAATAGAATTTTTGAGAAAGTGATCTCCTGTAATCCGATCGTACATACTCAACAAAATCTTTCTTGCTTTTTTACTCGCTTTTGTAGTTGTAGGGATGTTCCTTAATTCTTTACGGATAGGGAGGAAATTGTAGACAATAAAATCTTTCTCTTCGTTGATTCTCCTTTCTATCTCTTCAGTATCTGGTTCTTCTAGTAAATTACCGAAGATATTTGTATCAAAAATTACCCGTAACACCATTATCAAAGAAAATGTTTTGATATTAATAAACTTTTGTGCTTCTAAATTACCGCAATTTGTGAGAAGGTGGTACCAATTTTCTGCACGATAACAAATAACATTCTTTCTTTGGCAGATTGTGGCAGGGTTAATTTTTTAGCATAAGTTTTAAATACCATTTGTTATCTTATAGTAACAATATGGATTTAGAAGATGAAATAGGAAGAAGAAAATTTCTTAGAACCGCTGGCGGTTTGTTAGTAATGGCCGGAACAGGAAAGTTACTTTCTGCTTGCGGTGACGAACCGACTGACGAACAATGTCATGATCCTCGTGTTTGGAACGGCGATGAATGTGTTGAACCTACTGATGGGAATGGTAGCGAGATTTTACTTTATGATGATTTTAGAGAAGATAGTGGATTGTGGGATATTACTCTTCGTGAGTCTCATAATCCTCAAGCCAGTTATCTTAATTACACTGAAAATGGCTTAGAGTTCATAAATTACAATCTTTACGGTAATGATACTTTTCAAGTGCCTAATTCAGGTGCACTTAATCTTGAAATTAAATGGAAAGTTCCTCCTACAGATTCTAACCCTAATCTAATTATTAAGTTACATTCTCCTGATTGGGAAAACCAAGTGGATTTACGTCCACATGAGATGTCTCCTGAGGCTGATATATGGTTTACAACAAAAGCTACAATTGATAGAATAGGTATTGATTTTTTTATTGATGAAATGCCCGATTACACCATCCATCACTCTACCTCTGAATTTACTAATAATGAGGGTGACTTTAACATTTATCTGGTTGCAGTCAATCCAAATTCTACCAATGACAGATGTTTTATTGACTATATCAAACTAGAACAAGAATAAAGAAACCTTTATATATGTATTAAATCTTTCTTTTTATATTAAATGGTGATCAAAAGAGGGATGTTTGTTTGTTTAGTAGGAATAGTATTCTTAATAAGTGTTTTACCAGGATTTAAGTAAAAGTTAAAAATTACCGGGATTCCCGGTAAAAACAGAAAGTTTTAAATAAGACTGTATACAATATGATACATATGTATCAAAA
>JAHJDQ010000138.1 GCA_018812355.1 Nanobdellota archaeon
AGATTTGTTTTTAGCGCTGAAAACTAATAGTTATCAAAAAATAGGATTTTTTGGGAACTCCCAGAAACTTTGTTTCTGATAGTTTTTAGTTTTCATGCGCCAAAGGAGGCACATGGCGCACATAATAAAAAAAATCAAATATGCGCCATAATAAGTGCCGTGCGTAGTGCTCTTACGAGAAATCAAAGAGGCAGTAAGCTTTATATAATTAGGAAAAATTACTCTAAAGCATGTTAGACATAAAACTGCTTAGGGAAAAGGCTAAATTAGTCAAAGCTTCGGAGAAAAAAAGAGGTCATGATCCAAAATTAGTTGATGAAGTGCTTAAGTTAGATCAACAATGGAAAAAAGAATTAAAGAAAAAAGAAAAACTTAACCATCATCGTAATCTGGTTTCGCAAGAAATTAATCAAGCTAAAAAGAGTAAAAAAGAAACGGAAGCGAAGAAGAAAATTAATGAAATGCGTGCCGTGATTGACAAGATTCGCAAGCAAGTAGATAAAGCAGATAATTTATTGAAAAAAAGGGATGAAGTGTTAAAACAGATAGGTAATGTTTTAGATAAAACCGTTCCGAAAGGTAAAGATGATTCGGAGAATAAAGAACTGAAAAAAATAGGTAAAGTTCCTAAATTTAAATTTCCAATTAAAGATCATATTGAGTTAGGATTAAGTTTAGATTTAATTGACCTAGACTCTGCCGCGAAGACTTCTGGTTCGCGATTTTATTATTTGAAAAATGAAGCAGTCTTGTTAAGTTTAGCAATTCAAAGATATGCGATTGATCGTTTGTTAAAGAAGAATTATACTTTAATCTCAACTCCGTTGATGTTGAATCGTGCTACTTTAGAGGGGGGGGTGAACTTATCTGAATTTGAGGATACAATTTACAAGATTGAAGAAGAAGACCTTTATTTGATTGCCACTTCTGAACATCCTTTGATTGCACTTAAAAAAGATGAGATGATTCAAGAAAAAGATCTGCCGATTAAACTTTGTGGGATGAGTGTTTGTTTTCGGAAAGAAGCGGGTTCACATGGAAGAGATACTAAGGGCATCTTTAGAGTGCATCAATTTAACAAAATTGAACAGATTGTTTACTGTCAGCCGGAAAATTCTGATAAATTTTTTCAAGAGTTACAGAAAAATGCCGAAGAATTGTTTAAAGATTTGAAAATTCCGTTTCGGGTTGTTAACATTTGTACTGGTGATATTGGAAATAAACAATCCTTGCAATATGATATTGAAGCCTGGTTCCCAGGACAGCAGGGGAAGAAAGGAGCATATCGAGAGGTTACTTCTTGCAGCAACTGTTTAGATTATCAAGCAGTTTCGTTAAATACAAAAATGATTGACAAGAAAGGCGAGAAAAAGTATGTTCATTTATTGAACAATACGGCAATTACAGATACACGGACAATTGCGGCGATTTTAGAAAACTTTCAGACTGCTAAAGGAACGGTTAAAATTCCGAAAGTTCTGCAACCATACATGAATGGGATTACTGAGATTGGAAGAAAATGAACATAATCAAACTAGGGGGTTCGATTGTTAATCCTGATGGTAAGTATGACCAGAAAGTAATTGCTGAATTTATTAGATTAGCCAGCAAGAGTAAAGAGAAGTTTATTTTTGTTGTTGGCGGCGGAAAGTTGTGTAGGAAAGTGCAAGCTGCTTCCCGAGGACTCTTACGGACGGCTTTAAGAGATGAAGAAAAAGTTAAACATGGACATGATTGGTTAGGAATTGCCATTACTAAAATTAACGCGACTTATGTTTTAGAAAAATTCAAACAGAAATTAGGGAAGGAAGTTTATCCGGAGATTATTCTTGATCCGACACGGAAAATAAAAAGTTCGGCACGAATCTTTTTTACCGGCGGTTGGAAGCCTGGTTGTAGTACAGATAAAGATATGATGATTCTTGCAGAAACGTACGGAGCAAAAAGAATCTGTAAAATTACTAATATTGCTTATGTCAAAAAGATTAGTCCGTTAAATTTAGCGAAATTATCTTCAGTACAAAAAGAAAAGCAATTAAAAAAAGCAGCTGAGATTAAAGAAATGAGTTGGCAGCAGTTAAGAAATTTAGTCGGCGAGAAATGGTTACCTGGCCTAAACACGCCGTTTGATCCAGAAGCTGCGAAGATTGGAGATAGGTTAAGAAAGAAAGCAGTATTGTACATTGGTAAAAAAGAACAGTTTTTTAATATGTTTACCGGGAAGAAGTTTAAAGGGACGATTGTTAGAAAATGAAAATCTTAGAGAAGATTTTCAATGTCCAGAAAAATTGAAAATTTTTGGGACACAAACGAAGTCTTTGCTTCGTTTTGTGTTTACTCGGAGGACCTCGCAAACAAATGAATCCAGCCGAAGAATTAAATGTAATAATTAAAGATAAAGTAGTTTATAATTTACTTTCTAAAAAAGGGAGGGCAATCTTTTTTCCAAAACAAGGTATCATTTCGCAAAGTTTGGAAGCAAAAGGCAAAGAAATAAACGCAACAATTGGTATTGCGGTAGAGAAGGATGGGACGGCAATGCGTTTAAATTCAATTGCCGAAAGAATAAAATTAAATCCGCAAGATGTCTTTACTTATGCGAGTAGTTATGGTAAGCTAGAACTAAGAGAAAAGTGGAAAGCAGAAATTTATCGTAAGAATCCCGGTTTAGAAGGGGAAATTAGTCTGCCAATCATTACTAACGGTTTAACTCATGGTTTGAGTTTAGTTGGTTACTTGTTTGTTGATGCTGGAGAAGAGATTATCACAACAGATTTATTCTGGGGCAATTACAAATTAATTTTTGAGAAAGCTTATCAGGGAAAGTTGAGTTTTTTTAATACTTTTAAAAAGCAAGGTTTTGATTTAGCTGCGTTTAAAGAAAAATTAAGTGAGAAAAAAAGTAAAAAAATAGTTTTATTGAATTTCCCAAACAATCCTACTGGTTATACTCCGACAAAAGCAGAAGCGGAAAAGATTGTCGCAATAATTAAAGAAAGAGCAGAAGCAGGTGATAAAATTGTTGTTATCTGTGATGATGCTTATTTTGGTTTGTTTTATGAGGATGTTTACCAAGAATCGTTGTTTTCATTATTAGCAGACTTGCATGAAAATGTTCTCGCGGTGAAGATTGATGGAGCAACCAAAGAGAGTTATGTTTGGGGATTAAGAGTAGGGATGATTACTTTTGCTGGCAAAGGAATGAGTATAAAAGAATTACAAGTATTAGAGGATAAAACTGCTGGTGCGGTAAGAGGAAATATATCTAACGCGTCTCATTTATCACAATCATTAGTATTAGAAAGTTTAAGATCGAAAAGTTTTCTGAAAGAGAAGAAAGAGAAGTTTAAAATTCTTGAGGAAAGGTTTACCACAGTTAAAGAAATTTTAAAAGAAGAGAAATATCAAGAATACTTTACAACATTCCCTTTCAATTCTGGTTATTTTATGTGTTTGAATTTGAAAGGAATTGATGCTGAGCAAGTGCGGCAAGTGTTGTTAGAAAAGTACAGTACCGGTGTGATTTCTCTTCCTGGAATGATTCGGGTAAGTTTTTCTTCTGTACCTAAAGAAAAAATTAAAAAATTGTTCGAAAATATTTATAAAGCCTCTCAAAAATGTGCTTGAGATGGCCAAAGTAACGATTGTTGGAGCAGGTAATGTCGGAAGTCAGGTGGCTTTTTATGCTAGTTTGAAGGAAATAGAAGAAGTAGTTTTAATTGATATTGTGGAAGGAATGCCACAAGGAAAAGCTTTAGATATTTTACAAGCAACCGCTGTTTCTCGAGTAAATTCTAAAATTATTGGTAGTAATGATTATTTAATGAGTAAGAATTCTGATGTAGTTGTGGTTACGGCAGGTTTGCCTCGTAAACCAGGAATGTCACGTGATGATTTAATTGAAGTTAATGCTCGAATTATTAAAGCAGTTGTTCCAGAAGTAATTAAGTATTCTCCAGAAGCGGTATTGATTATTGTGACTAATCCTTTAGATGCGATGGTTAAACTTGCTTACGATTTAAGTGGTTTTTCTAAGTCAAAAGTAATTGGGATGGCCGGAGTTTTAGATACGGCGAGGTTTCGGACGTTTATTGCTCAAGAATTAAATGTCAGTGTGAAAGAGGTAGAGGCAGTGGTTTTAGGTGGGCATGGGGATTTAATGGTGCCACTAGTTAATCATTGTACTGTTAATGGAAAACCGATTAGTGAGTTGTTATCAGGAGAGAAGATTGAAGAGATTGTTAATCGAGTTAGAAATGGTGGTGCAGAAATAGTAAAGTTATTGAAAACAGGGAGTGCTTTTTTTGCTCCGGGATTAGCAATTATGGAGATGGTTGAAGCGATTATTAAAGACGAGAAAAAAGTGTTACCTTGTTCTGTCTTGTTGGAAGGGGAGTATGGTATAGATGGACTTTTTATTGGTGTACCGGTTAAGTTAGGTAAGCGAGGGGTTGAGGAGATAATTGAATTGGAATTAAGTAATTCTGAAAAAGAAGCGTTAGCGAAATCTGTTGAGCATACTCAAGAATTGGTTGGGAAGTTATAATAACTCTCCACACACAAAATTAATATAAATCAAAGCTAATTTTAAGTAAACATGTCGATGTTTAAAGAGATGTTAAAGAGTGGTGAATCATTATTTAGAGATACAGTAGTCTTAGATTACGATTTCCAGCCGAAAGTACTTCAGTATCGAGAAAGTGAACAGAAGCAGTTTGCTACGGCGATAAGGCCTTTATTACAAAACCATAATGGCAGAAATGTTTTTGTTTATGGTGCGCCAGGAATCGGCAAGACGACAGCTTGCAAGCATGTTCTCAGAGAATTGGAAGAGGAGACGGATGATATTATTCCGATTTATGTCAACTGCTGGAAAGAAAACACGACTTTCAAGATTTTTTCTAAAATTTGTGCAGATTTAGGATTCAAATTTTTACAAAATAAAAAAACCAGTGAATTGTTTGCTTTAATTAGAAGTAAATTGAACAAAAATGGAGCGGTCTTTGTTTTTGATGAAGTGGATAAATTAGAAGATACAGATTTTTTGTATACTATTTTAGAAGACATTTACCGTAAAACAATATTTTTGATTACTAATTATCGCGATTCTTATTCAGAGTTTGATGAACGGATCAGAAGCAGACTCGCACCAGAATTCTTATTCTTTCCACCTTATAATGAAGCGGAGATTACCGGGATTCTTAAACAAAGAAGAGAATATGCATTTGTACAGAATTGTTGGGAGGAGGATGCATTTAAAGAGATTACGGAAAGGTGTGCAGAAACGAAAGATACCAGAATTGGATTATATTTAATGCGGGAAGCAGGTAATTTAGCAGAGGAGAAAAGTTCAAGAAAAATTACTTTAGAACATGTTGCGCAAGCAACTAAGAAAGTGTTAGATTTCCATATCAAGCCGAAAGAAGGCTTGGATGAGGAGTTACAGCAAGTGCTTGATTTTGTTAAAGATCATAGTGGGAAAAAGATTGGTGATGTTTATAGTGCTTATACTAATGATGGTGGAGAGATGAGTTATAAGAGTTTTCGCAGAAGGATGGAGAAGTTAAATGAAGCAAAATTTATTAAGATGGAAAAGATTTCGGGAAAGGAAGGCAATTCAACGATTATTAATGCTAATAAGAAGCTGACGGAGTTTTAAGAGGAAAGTTTATAAATTTTTGAAAGAATGAATAATTATGGAAAGGGAAATTGAAGACTTAAACATTTTAAATCAATTTTGTATTGAATTTTGCAAAATTATTGAAAAGCATTGTCGATATATTGTTGTTTCTGGTTTTTTAGCCATCGCCTCAGGAAGAACAAGAGGAACAGAAGACATTGATATGATTATAGAGAAAATAGACTTAAACATTTTTAAGAATATTTTTATAGATTTATCCAGAAATGGTTTTGTTTGTATGCAATCAGACAAAGTTGAAGAGATTTATGATTATCTTAAAGACAATCTTTCAGTGAGATTTACATGGAAAAATAAAGAATTACCAGAGATGGAGGTTAAATTTGCTAAAGACTTATTGGACAAATACCAGCTTGACAACCGTGTAAAACTTGAACTAACAGGATTAGATATTTGGTTTAGTAATGTTAATGTTAATATTGCTTTTAAGGAAGAATTACTTAAAAGTCCAAAAGATTTAGAAGATGCGAGACATTTAAGAATTGTTTATTCCGAACTAGTAAATAAAGCTGAAATTGATCATGTTAAAGAATTAATTA
>JAHJDQ010000139.1 GCA_018812355.1 Nanobdellota archaeon
AGACGCTACACAGGTAGAGAAGGAGACTTACAGAAGCTTGATTAACAGGATTGAGATGTATGTGACTGGCGTCTTTTCCTTCCTGAACAGGCAGACAAACCTGAATTTCCAGAACAGGTTTGTCTGTTTTAACATAGGGGATATGCCTTCACAAGTAAAACCTACAATCATGTTTCTGATTCTTGATTATGTCTACATGAAGATGAAGAAGGACATTGAGAGAAAGATTCTGGTTATTGATGAGGCGTGGTCTTTGTTGCAGAGAACGGAAGATGAAGGCTACATCTTCAAGATTGTCAAGACCTGCAGGAAATTTAATCTAGGGTTACTATTGATAACTCAAGACGTAGGAGACTTAGTTAAGAGTGACGCTGGAAAAGCCCTGTTAAACAATTCCGAATATACATTATTGTTGAGACAGAAGCCTTCAATCATTGACCAAGTGGAAAAGACTTTCCATCTCTCTGAGCAGGAACGGGAAAGGTTGCTGACAGCAACCACAGGGGAAGGAATCATCATTATTTCTAATGAACATTCTGAGATTAAGATTATTGCTTCTCAAAAGGAACATGAAGTCATAACCACAAATGCTGATGAGAAGTTAGCAAAGGAACGGGAGAAAGCCAATGAAGTTGTGACAGAGTTTGAGAAACCAACAGTTGATTATGGTAAAGGATGGTTTCTGAAAAAGAAATTGAATGAAGGGCAAATCAAGGAATTATTGAAGCAGGGTTATGTCTTATCTCAACAGATTGGGCTATATGGTGGCAGGAAGGAAGAATATCTTTTGAAACCTCGTTATAATGAAAGTGAGGAGCATTTCTTTGTCATAAAAATAATTGAAGAATATATCAGAAAATATACTGAAAAGATTGAGTTAGTAGTAAGTTCTAATGCTGACATTATTTTTGAACATGAAGAAAAAAAGGTTGCTATTGAAGTGGAAACGGGAGCAAAGTTACGAAAGAACAATCCGAGAATTGAAAATAAAGTTAAATTACTTGACAAGAATTATGGCAAGGACTGGTTTTTTGTAGTCACAGATTGGAATGTCAAAGAAAAATATCAAAAATATGGTGAAACTTTTGTAAGAAAAGAAATTCCAGCTATTCTAAAAAAACGCTATTTTTCTTTAGGTTCAAATTTCGCAGTTAGAGACCCTGAAACCACAGAATTTGAACGTTTCGAGGTTCAAAACTTGCCCGTACTAAGACCTAATAATTTTGAAACTTTGAAACAGAATATGGAGGTTGATAAAAAATGATTAAACAAACAACAACTAAGGAATTTTTCATACGATTGATAATTCCAGTGATACTATTATCTTTGAGTTTTGGGTTAGATTTCCTACCTGTAGTTTCAGATAGGATTGTATTTTTCTTTCGCTGGCTGGGAGTTGGGATATTGGCATTGATATTATTTTTACAAGGATTTCAGTGGATACTTGATTTCATCTCAGATAATTTTCACAAAACGGAGGTAGAACAAAATGGAAAACAAAAATGAACAGATGGGACAGAACAAGCCGATTGTGGAGACACACATTGGCAAGAGTAAGGATGGAAAGTATGTGATACATAGAACCATCATCACTGACATAAAACCAGTGAAGTATTACGAGAAGGTACTGGAAAGTAGTAAGGAAGGGGCTTAATTGCCCCTCTTCTGTTATATAATTGCCTGAAAGAAAAATAATGTGTTGAATAAACAACTATTACTTTAATACTTTATTCAAAGCATTTTTATCAGATTCTGTTCTTTCTAAATCAATTTTATATTTAAGTTCTGTGATTTGAGCAGGAATATTCTCTTTTGATATTTTTGGGATTTCATTTAAGTTATAAGCTTTTATTGAATTTGATGCAAGATGACTGTCAAATTTTAATTTAAACGATTCATCCAATGAATTACCTAATGTTTTATAGCATAAAGTATAAACTTTTTCTAATAAATCAATACGATTACCGATTACATTCTTAATATTATTCACTAAATCTTCAATGCTTTTTCCTGAATCGTTTCTTTCAGCAAATATGGATATAATTATTAATTCCGAATCTTTGAACTCTCTTAATTGTTCCTGAGAGAAGAAATGTTCTCTTTTTCTATTTGCTGAACTCTTAATTTCATAATGTAATTTACCACAATTGAAATCCCATTTGTCTTCAGGATTAACATGCCATGATTCAATTAACTTAATTTTATCTTTGGCAATACTTATGAAAAAAAGTTCCGACCACAATCCGTGAATGCTTTTTATTGGTGGTTTAGAAATATCCTTAAATAATTTAACACATCTATCTAATACTTTTGCAACAGAATCCCTATCGAGTCTATCTTTAATAGACTCTAATAATACTTCACAAAATCTTAAGAATGAATCGTATAGACCAACATCTGTGCCTGAAAATGTTACAATTGTAAATTTTCCTTCTTCTAATTTATTATCTAGTTTAATTTTACATTCTAAATCATGGAAAACTTTAATATTTCTCAGGTTGACATTCGGTAACAAAGATTGTGATTTAGATTCACCAATAGCTATTAATAGAGTTGGACATCCATTAACATCTTTTCCAATTTTGTGCTTCTGGTTTTTTTCAATAGAGACTGCTGAAAATTCTATATTATTATCTTTATCAGGTAAAGGTAAATCTTTAAACATCTCAATTAATTTATTCATTTTCAATCAATTCTATATAATCTTCACCAAGTTCATCTGGGAGCCAAACAGCCAATGAATAAACATCGTTAAAGATTATTTTTTTTGTTTTATTATCTTTTAAATCTAATTTACGAATTTGGATTGTTATTTGGTCCTGCTTTTTTATTTCTCTATCTCCAGGATAACCAGTTTTAGCGTTTGATCCTTGAAATAACTGATGAATTTCATCTTTTTCAGAAAGACCACGTTCACCATTAATTCCTTGACTCATAACATAAACAGCACATTTTATGGATTTATTATGTTGTAAATATCTGTTTAATGAATTGATTAATAATGTAAAATGATAGGAATCATTTTCTCTTGTGAAACTTAAATTTTCGAATAATTCACTTAGGATATTTTTTAGCGGAACTTCAGAAAAATCATGTATTTGTAGGGAAGTTCTATTCTTGTGCCCTTTGTCTTTCTTCCATGATATTTTTCGAATAAATGTTTCTGTAACTATCCTATTCTGATTTAAATCTTTACAATCATGTGGGGCTTTTATTGTGAACCAATCACCTAATGTGTATCTTCTAAACTGTCCTGAGATTATATTTGGTCTTGTTGGACGATATCCACTGTCTAATATTACTCTTCTCTTCAAATTATTTAAAGAATCGCCAGTTTTATTATGCTCTGCGATTATATCTCTTAGGCTATCTTCGTGCAACAAATATTTTTCATAAGCGTCTTTTGTATCGGCTCCGATGTATATTCTACAAAAAGAGATGTATTTCTTTTTATATCCGAAAAATCTTGCTCTTTGTTGTATTGTATCAGCATTTCCTCCCCCAGTACCCCTTGGCATATAAGTTACTATCAATCCCTCAACGGTAAAACCCCTATCCATAACCTGTCCTCCAACTAATATCTGTGAATAATTTCCCCACGTTACATCTGTGGTACCAGTTCGCGTGTTTAATTCATAAACATCTGTGGATACTAAGGCAAGTTCAATGTATTTCTTATCAATTGCACTAAAATGTGGTAGTTCTTTGTTAGTTTTCTTCAAATCAGCATAATCATTTTCAAATTCAAAAAGTAATGTTTTTTTTTCAACATTGTCGTCAGCCTCTTCTAAAATCCTAATCCATCGTTTCCTAATTTTTATAATCCAATTATAATATTGATTATGTTTTGCGGTTAAATGTGAAGGATGGACCATCATTGACAAATGTTTTGATTTAATATATCCTTTTTTGCTAATTAACCCTAATGTAACACATAAGAAGAAAACCCTCATACTTTCCATTAATGTTTCAGGAGGATCCTCAAATTCGTTGTCTTTATCATAAATCTCAGAAGCAGGAATTTCTCGGGTTAATTCTTTATTCTTGTCAAAGAATTCTTTTCCACCAACATAATCTTCACCTGGATTAAGTAATTCTATGAAATTTGGAGATAGTCTATCAAGTAGGTTTATGAAAAAAGGGCCTTGAGGTGTTGCAGTATACTGCAATAAGGTATGGTGAGGTAATTTTTCTTTAAGTTCAATCATTCTTGAATAAATAGTACTCATTCCTTTTTCATCTAACTTTGCATTTTTTCTAGCAGCTGTGTTTAAACTAGCTTGATCCCCCTCATCATCGATAATAAGTGTAGGAACAACTTCAAGATTAAGTGAATTTAGTACAGAAATTAGTTTTTTTAGTCTTGCTGCTTGTTTTAAAACAGTTATTAATATAGTCTTTTGGGAAATTCCCGAGAACTTTCTGTTCTGTTCTAACACATTTTGAATCAACTGTTTCTCATTTAGAGTGGGATTTTGTAGAACTTTCCATTCAAAATTTCCATCTTCATTTATTCTTAAGTCCCTACTTAAGCGTTCACTTGTTTGATTAAGTAAATTATTGGTTATACCGCCTATCAATATAATAATTTGATAATTATTATCTTTTGCAAGTGCGGAAAGTGTAGTATAAGACATAGTTTTTCCACTTTGGATATATCCAAAGACAAGACCTGTTTCTGAATTTCCAATAGATAAAGGATTACCAAATTTTGAAAGAATTTCTACCGCTTCTTTTTTTAACCTATCACAAGATGCCTCAGTAATATTTTTCACATCACGAAAATAATCTAACAATTTTTCTGTTTCATCACCTATTGTTGGAACCCAGTTTTTTCCATAAGATGGTTTTTCTTTATTCTTTAGTGTAATGTATTCAGTTTTCATGATATTATGGTTTTGATAGTGTTGAGTCCATTAACTCGTTTATATTTCTTCTGACTTCACTTGCATATTTGGCTCCACTAGCCCTAGAAACTACTTCTGCAATACATATTGCAGTTGCGACACGTAATATGGGTTCTATTTTATCTTTATCAGTACCTATAAATTGTACCATAAATGGATGTAGCATAGATAACCTAATTCCTATCTTGCGAACACCTGGAGATGACCCCTTATCTTTAATGTAATTTTCACCAATATCTATCCATTCTCTAACGGTCTCATCAAAACATAATTCTAAATGAACTTCCCACGCCTCATCATGTAATTTTATTGATATTTTCTTATACAAATTATCTTCTACATGAGATAATTTTTCAGGGACAGGTTTTTTATTAATTGGTTGGTTTTTTAAGTCAGATAATGTGGTGGGACCTTCTCTCTCCAAAGTAGAAGATGTTCTTGCAAGGGGTGCTTTTGCTTGTTGCATGATCTCCGCTGTTTTGGGTCTTTTTCTATAACCATCTGCCTGTGCTAATAAATTGGGGTCTTTTTTTAATTCAGATTTTAATTTATTAAGAAAATCTTCTTCTAAACCATCCCATTGTATTCCATCTTTTGTGTGGCTAACACTGAAACCGTCAAGAAAGATTTCACCAAAAATTCTTTGAAATGCATAACTATTAGGATTACCAAAAATGGTTTCAGGCCTATAACCATCATCACCACTCCCTTGAATAACTCTATTTCTTCTGAATATGGCAAAACCTGCATCTGAAGTTGACCCAGTTTCACGTATCGCAACAAAACCTCTTGCATGATGTTTGTTATCTATCTTGATATTAATTTCTTTTCGCCAACTTATAGATAATCCTTTCTCATCTTTATAGAATGGTGCAAGAAGGATCTGTGGTTCAGAATATTTTAGTTCTTCTCCATTTAAAAAAAGTTTAAGTTTTTTATTTCTGATAAATTGTCTATACATACAGGTTAAATGTTTTTTAATTTTTCCAATGGTTTTTTTAACAGGAAAATTGTCCAAATCAATTAATTCTATAACAGTATAATGTGCATCTTTTCTAACTTTTTTCTTTGTTACCTTAAGTGTTTCAGTTTGGTTTTTAACTATTTTGGAAACATCAAATTTTACTTCATATTCATATTCATCATCTAATGATTTCGTGCGAACTTGCCAGTTATTAGTAAACCAACAAGAAGCAGATTTCATGCCCATCCCAAATTCTGAAAGACCATCTCTTTCCGGAGGAAGCTCAGCCGTTCTGAATGCTCTTGGAAACTCCTTATGGTGAATTCCTCCAGCATTATCTGTTATTGTTATTTTCTTATTTATTTGATTAATATCAATTTTTACTGTTAGATTATAACTGTCATCTAGTTTATTAAGACGTTTTTCTTCTTTGTGATAACTATCTATCGCATTATCAACAAATTCTGCAAGTGCATACCATGATTTGTAATTTAAATGTTTAAGAACTGATAAAATACTTACTTTAGGTCTTATATTTACATGATCAATCATTTTTTCTTTTTCTGCCCTCTTTTTTTACCAATTAATTTTTCTGCAATTAGTTGCATTATATGAACATTAATTGCATTGCCTAACGCTTTAAACGCAGAAGAATTAGTAGCAGGAAGTTTGATGGAGTCGAGTTCTTGTAATCTTGCAGCTTCTTTCTTTGTTAAGTATCTTTTTTTCCAACCAATTATTGGAAGTTGTGTTGAATTAACTACTAAAGCTGGTGAATAATTAGATTTTTTAACACGTATCCCTGAAGCCCTAAACTGCAGAATGTGTTGAAATATGTCTCTTTTTTCATTTTGGCAATTCCATTCTAATTTTTGCCAAGTATGTGGAAATGTTCTTAATTCTTTAAGATAAGGATTTATTATTTTTTTATGTTTTTTATAGAATTCTCTGTTTTGTTTAATATATCTTATCTTCCAATCAGGAAATTTTTCCTGATTTACCCTTGCATAACTTGGGAGTAACGATAACGCTTCTTCCTTTGTTTTGGCATTCTTTAATGATTTCCCACAATTGCCTTTATAATCTTGAAGTTTTGATAATTTTAAACTAATGGGTGCTCTTTTTTCAAAAGGATAATTAGCATCAAACTCCCCACTCCAAATTGGGAAAGATAGAAGTAATTCTTCTTTTGGAATAACTTTTATTATTTTTTGCCAGACATTTATACAACGAATTTGTTCTTTTGACATACGTCTAAAGTTTATTGATTTTTTGTCTAAAATAGTTCTTATATTTAAGTTAGAACTTTCTTGTTTTTTAGGAAACTGAAAATCTTTTAATCCTCCTAGAACTCCCACAATATAAATTCTCTTTCTTATCTGTGGTATCCCAAATTCGTGAGGTGATAGGAATTCATAATCAACTTTATAACCACAATTTTCTAATGTGTTTTTTAGTATTTCCCACGATTTCTCTCTATCGTGCGTACGAAGATTAGGAACATTTTCTAGAATAAAATATTTGGGTTTATGATAATTAAGGATTCTTTTAAAGTCTTCAATAAAATTTCCTCTTGTATCAGCTATCCCTAATTGTTTTCCTGCTTTAGAAAATGGTTGGCAAGGAAAACCTGCACACATAATATCATGTGGAGGAATACTGGCTTCATGCACTTTTTTAATATCTGAGTACACATTTTTAATTCCAAAATTCTCTTCATATAGTTGTGCTAGTTCTTTATTTATTTCTGAAGCAAATACACATTTATGCCCTAATCTTCCAAGAGCTACATGAAACCCTCCTAAACCAGCGAATAAATCTATGAATTTCATTATTACCTCTTTTATACCTAAAGTAGTTAAATAGTTTTATAAATTATTCCTTTTCCATGTTTAATATATCCAAATATTACTTGATTTTTTATAAAAGAACGATTTGAGACAAAATTCTAGCAAATACTTTAAGCGATTAATTTAAAGTTAAAATTTGATAGCTCAATTTAGGAAAAATTTAAGGGATATTTATATAAACTTTTAAAACATTTTTGTATAATACATACTTATGGTTTTAAAAAAAGAAATCATTCACTTAATACGTGAAGGAATTGATAAGTTCATTGACTTAGTTGAGGATGTGCCATTCATAGTTCTCACAGAAGCAGATTTTAGAAGTTTGTTGTATATGACATTATACAATTATAGAAAAATCTTTAGAAAGCCAATTAGATGTGAACACACAGAATCCAAAACAAATATTCTTCATACTGAGCTTTATTATAAACAAGGTGGATATTATGATATTGCAATCCTTGATCCCTACAAATATAAATCTGGAAGTCATCTTAAAAACAAACCTATTCTTGCTGGTGTTGAACTTAAATTGATGGAGAACAGAGCACCAAGAAGCGTGTTAAAGCGTATGGAAAGAGATTCTTACGCATTTGATAACCGCAAGAATTACAAAAGTGCAGAATATGGTTTTGTTATTTTTGTAAATCAAGATAGAGAAAGTACAAAAGAGCAACTTAATCGTATTAAAAAAGATTTAAAATCTCTTAAAAAGAAAAGAGGCTTAAAAAAAGTTTATTTCAACTATATCGAAATCCCTGAGGGTCGTTCAAAAGACATTCAGATTATTGAAGTTTAATTTATACTAACTTCCTCATCCCCTCAACAATCCAAACCATCCCTTCTGTATCCAACCCACAATATTTAAGCAAATCTTCTCTCGTTTTCTTTCTCATTTCTGAACTCATTTCACCAAAATTCATGTCTAAATAAGCTATTGAAGCACATTCCCCATCTGCAATATCTAAACCTTCATATCCTTTGCCCGTAACTGTTGGCAATACTTTCTTTATTGATGCTGAACCTTTCTGTTTTGGATTATAATACCAAAACTTGCTGAATGGAACTCTTAAATCAATCATTCGTAAAAGAACTGAATCAACCCATTCTTTATAATCAGGAAAATCTCTTGCCAACTCACGTAATACAGAACCTTCAAAACCTTGTGAATAAACAATGACACTTCCAAAAGTAGGTAACATTTCCTTTAAGGCAGATAAAAATGCAGGTCTGGGATCATCATTACCATCATGTAAATATTCAAAATGCTTTCCTGGAACAACATGCAGAGAAAATTGAAACGGTAATCTCTGATAAGGTCTTGTACCATCAAACTCAGGTACAGCAAAGGCACAAGTTTCAAAATCAAGATGACATTCAGGTTCTTTAATAGTTTCCAAAAACTCTTTTATTCTATCTTTGTCAATATGTTCTTTGCCAGTTTTTTCACATTTCAATTGTATTACCTGTTGTGCATTAGACAAAGCTTCTTCTGGAACATCTGTAAGAGCATGAATACCTTGCTCAAATAAACCTATTGTTTTTCTGCTATTATAAAGATGAAACACATGATTCTCAGGTAAGAATCCCCAGCACTCTTTTTTCACTAAACATTTTTTAGGTATTGTGCAATAATTCTTCTCCGCAGTGTTTGGAAAATCAGGAGATTTAATAATATCCCATAAAAATTCAATATTTGTAGGAACTTCTGCTAATGATTTTTCAATTTCCTGTGTTAAATCTTCTTTTGTAAACAATTTTTGAACATCTATCTCTCCTTCTCTTACGAATTCGTTATTTAAATGCATTAAAAAACATTTTCTAATTTTCATTCCTGCTTTTTCATAAACGTATCTTTGAAAAGCTAAATCTGGATAATGCTTCTTTTTATCAACTTTTGAAGAACTTTTAACTTCAATTATATCCCACTC
>JAHJDQ010000140.1 GCA_018812355.1 Nanobdellota archaeon
ATATAAACAAATTAATTCTTAATCATATTATGAAAAAAGAGCTGGTGTTAATCCTACTTGTTGCGTTTGTTATTGTTATTTCTGGTTGTGTTGAACAAATGAGTGATGAAGAGTTAGATGCTGCTTTAGAAGAGTTGTCCGATGAAGAGTTAGATGTTGTTTTGGCGGATGATGAAGCTCTTGTTGGACAAGCTGGAGCAAGATTTGGAGCAGAAAAAGCTACCAAAATTAAGAGATTAAGAAAAAATATCAAAGTAAAAGAATGTACAAAAAAATGTAAAGATTTACCTAGAAATGCTCGTAAGAAATGTATAATTAATTGTTTAAATGTAGCTCAAGCTGAACCAGTTACTGAAATAACACCAGTATCAGAAGTTTGTACTTTATTTAAAGAAAATTTTGAAGAAGATTATTCAGAGATAGAAAGAGGAACGACTTGGACTATTTTGGAAGAAGGAGGAAATAAAGTTCTAAACTGTCCCGGAGAAGAGATTGGGGGAGTTGAAAACGACTGGGCCAGTTTTGGAAATGAACACTGGAAAAATTATATTTCTGAATTTAGCTTTAAGTTAATGAATGATCAAGGGTTTGCGTTTCATTTCTTTTCAACCGATGATAATAGTTATGTAGTTGATATTAAAGAGGGGGAAATCTCTTTATTAAAGAAAATGGGAGATAATAGAGAATCACTTGCTTCTGCTGTTTTTGACTATAATTTAAATTACTGGTACAAATTAAAAACTGAAAAAGTAGAAAATAATGTTAAAGTGTATCTTGATAATTATTTAATTCTAAACTACAATGATGGTTCTCTTGATACAGGACAATTACGTCTAGAAACATTTGGAGACGGGCATATTAGAATTGATAACATTAAAATTAAAGGAGATTGTGTGGTTGAAACATTACTACCAGTAGAAGTAGATGTTGAAGAAGAGGCTTGTGCGCAGGATTCTTCGGTAGTTTGGGAACAAACTAATGGGCCTTCCGGAGGAATAACATATGATCTTGCTGTGAATCCTAGTGATCCAAATATCATTTATGCATTAACAAATAATGAAGGCCTGTACAAAACAGAAAATGCAGGAGTCTTATGGCAGGAAATAGATTCTCTTGATCTTGATGGAGGACAGGCGGTAACAATAGATCCTAATAACCCAAATATAGTTTATATTGGGACTTATGGGGGCATTTTCAAGTCATCAGATTCGGGAAATTCATGGAGTAAAATATTGAATGGATTAACAGCTCATAATTACTTCTTCGACTTAGAAGAAGAACATCCAGCAATGGTTCGTTCTATAGAAGTTGACCCCACAAATAGCAATATTATTTTTGCAGGCACAGAAGATGGACGTATCTACAAATCAATGAATGGTGGAAGCACTTGGGAGTTAAAGAGCAATAATTTAGATTCAAGATTTGTGATAAGCTCAATTAGAATTAATTATAATAATCCAGACATAGTATATGCAACAACAGGTTATTGGGACTTCAATCCTGGTGGAACAGCTCCCATACCTGCTCAAGAAAGTGAAGAACAAGTTTCTACTTATATTGGATCCGGCAAAGGAGTTTTTAAGTCAATAGATGGAGGAGAATCATGGTTTCCTATAAATAGTGGTCTCTCAACTTGGACTAATGAATATAATGATGAGAGTGGGTTAATCACGGCAAATGGGTTAGCAATGGATCCGGTTGACCCAGAAATTTTATACTTAGCTACTCATAACGAACCTACGTTAGGTTCTGATCCCGAACCACTTGGAATTTCTCCGTTATATAAATCATTAAATGGCGGAGAAATTTGGGAACCCCTAGTAATAACTACATATGATCCGGGAAATGTCAATGCTGTTGCAATCAATCCGTTGGATAACACAGAGATAGTTATTAATACTGGTACTAACGCTAATTTTATTTCTAATGATGCTGGAAACACGTGGGAAAGAATAAGTGGTAGCGACTTAGAAAGTAATGCTTTCTTCTTAAAATTAGAGTATGATCCTATAAATACTGATAACATCTATGGGGCTTCATATTATAGTTCTGTTCTAAAAAGTTCAGATGGAGGTTATACTTGGTCTCGATCAGGAAATGGGATAACAGCAACTGCTGTATATTACGTTGCTGTTGACCCAACAGATTCTAATATTGCTTATGCTGGAACTTGGGAACCAACAATATTTAAAACTGTTGATGGAGGAGATTCCTGGCAAGCAACAAGCTTGAAATTTAGTTTTGGTTATACTTATGGAATAATTGTTGATCCAAATAATCCAACAATTGTTTATGCAGGAGTAGGAAACACAAACGGAGCAACACAAAATCAGAGAGTATTATTTAAGTCAACAGACGGGGGAAATAGTTGGAACGACATAAATGATGGTGTTTTAGAAGAAGATAGGAATATTTATTTCCTAGCTATGGACCCGATGGATTCTAGTAAGATTTATGCAGGAACGGAAAATGGTGTACTCTATAGAACCACAACTGCTGGTGGATCTTGGGAAGAAGTAAATCCAATGATAACTTTTACAACCATTAATACTCTGGTAAATGACCCAAATAATCCAACAATTATTTACGCCGGCACTAATAGTAAATATGCTACTGGTGGAGGAATTTATAAAACAACCAATTCCGGAAATAGTTGGCAAAGATTAGCAAGATACAATTCTCCTAGATATACGTATGCAATCGCAATTGATAATAGTAATCCTTCAATATTATATTCAGGAGACGCAAAAATTCCTAAATTATGGAAAAGTTCAGATAGTGGAGATAGCTGGGATCTTAAATTAGATTTGTCTGAGAATGAAAAACACGATGGGATTAGATCAATTGCTACTGCTGATAATAATATCTATGCTGGAATAACGGGAAAAGAAGGAGCAATCTATACAAGTAATGACCAAGGTAACACCTGGAATGAATTAAACAATGATTTAACATTTTCAACAATCCACGCCATTGCTTCTGACCCTAATAATGAGAATATTGTTTATGCTGCTCCTTGGGGAGGAGGATTCTTTAAATCAATAGATTCTGGAAATAGTTGGACAGAAATTATAACCCCTACTATTTCCATCCCAGCAATTATTGTTGATCCAGATAACTCTAACCATTTACTTATTGGTGATAGAACAAAGCCTAAAATTTATGAATCTTTTAATGGAGGAAATAGTTGGAGCGAAATTGTTGCTTTAGATGAAGAAAATTATTATCGAATTAGTACAATGGGACTGCATAACGGAGAGCTTTATTTTAACGTTTTTAACAAAGTTACAGGAATGATTTCTTTGTTTGTTAATGGTCCAATGTCGGGAACGACTTTCAAGCTTGAAGGTGGAATACCTGTTGAAATTTCTAATGGTGTTGAAGGCAACATCATCATTGATTTCTTCTCGGATAACACTAATCTTTATTCTATCAGTCATATTTACGGTGTGCATCGCTTAGAAGGAAGTATATGGGTTGATATTTCTCCTGACATTGATATGGGTTTCAATAATATTATTGTTGATGAAGCTAATAATCTATACGTTAGTGGCGCTTCAGATATTGACATGGATTTAAATTTTAGAGTTGGAGATTCTAATATTGTTAATAACATTTACAAAAGTTCAGATAGTGGAAATACTTGGTCTCCTTTGTTAACAAATAATCCTTTCTCTAGTTCAATTAAAAAGATATTACAACATCCCACTAATAATAATCTTCTCTTTGCCGCTACCAGTACTGGTTTGTGGGTTTCAACTGACCGAGGAGTTAGTTGGACTTCACAAAGTAATGGATTAAACTTTAAGAATATTGGTTCGATGACGGTTGCAGAAAATTATGTTTATCTTGGCACTTTAGGAGGAGGAGTTTATACTGGAACAATTAATGGAGATTATTCGATTACTTGGTCAGCAATGACTGGACCTTATCCAGAAATATTTAACATTCAAATAAAAGTTGATCCAACCAACTCAAATACAATTTACGCTACTTCCTTTCCAGGCGGTGTGTTTAAATCAACTGATGGTGGTTTAACATGGATGGAAAGTAATTTTGCCCTGCCAAGTTTCAAAGTTGTTGATCCTCTTACACAAGGGTATTATAGTTTAGAAATTGATCCCAATAATCCAAACATTCTATATTTGGGAATATTTGGCAAAGGTGTTTACAAATCTACTGACGGAGCAGCAACTTGGATTCCAATGTACGGTTCAATGGGAGGAAACCGAGAGATTATGCAGAAAGGAATTACAAAAATTAAAGTTAATCCAGATAATTCCAATCAAGTTTATCTGGCTACTAATGAAGGTGTTTATTTCTCCAACGATGGAGCCGAAAGTTGGGAAGAGATGAATGAAGGTTTAGGATTAAGAGATGTTGTTTCTCTTACAGTAAGCGTAGACGGAAGTAAAGTGTTTGCCGGAACGAGAGGAAGTAGTGTCTGGGAGGCATCAACTTCAGAAATGGTTTGGGAACAAACATCCGGTCCGGAATCAGAACCAAGATTATCGTGGATTAAGATAGATCCAACTAACTCAAACATTATTTATTTGGCTTTTAATCCTGCAGGAATGTATAAAACAACTGATGGAGGAGCAACCTGGAGAGAGACAAATGTTGGATTGTTAGATCCAGTAGTTTATCCGATTGAAATTAATCCCTCTAACCCAGAGGAGATTTATATTGGCACTGGCTACCAAAGAGATCCGGCAACAAAATCTAGCAAAAATGCTGGTTTATACAAAAGTTTAGATGGGGGAGAACGTTGGTTTAAATCAAGTGGTTGTCTGCCAAAAGATACTACAGTTAACACAATAACTATAGATCCAAAAGACCATAACACTCTTTTTATAGGTACAGAACAGAAAGGTCTTTTTAAAAGTAGAGATAAAGGTGTGACATGGCAAGAAGTAAATAGTAATAATATAGAAAATTCCCAAGCAATATATTCCTTTGCTTTTGACTCTACTGGAAATGTTGCTTACACTGGAACAATTCCCCATAGCGTCTGGAAAACTGACTTGAGAACAATCCCAACTTGTAACAATAATGGAGTTTGTGATGATACTGAAACAACTTTAAATTGTCCAAATGATTGCAAAAAAAGAATTAGTTGTCCAAAAGTTTTAGTAGAAAAGAATAGATTTGTTGGAGAAGCAATTTCTCTTTATGATCCAGTTTGTGGAGTTAATAGTAAAACTTATCCTAATAAATGTGAAGCAGAACGTGCTGGTGTAAAAGAAAAGTGTAAAGGAAAGTGTCCTTGTCGTTAAATTCGTATTTTCTTATGTTTTCTGTTTATAATAATTTTCAATAGCCCCCCACTCCCTTTCTTAACTTTTAGAAAAAATTTGGACGTAATGAAATGTAGTCATTTAGTCAATATTATACAACTTTTCTAACAAAACTTTCCTTCTCATGTCATACGAAACATAAAAATCAACGAGGATTGATTTTTAGTTCTGAAAACAAATCGTTGTTTGTTTTCATGAATACCACAACAACTAGCCTACAAAGAGAAGATTATTTTCGGGCTGACGTTCCAAATAATCTTCTCTTCCCTAGTTTTAGCTATATAATCAAGTACCAAAGTGTATTTATACTCAACCAACGTCAATAAGTATGGACAAAAGGAGAAATTAAGAACAATGTTTGCTGAAATAATAATAGCACTTATCCTCGGAGTTAGTTTTGGTATCATCACCGGCTTAATTCCCGGAATTCACGTTAATTTAATCTC
>JAHJDQ010000018.1 GCA_018812355.1 Nanobdellota archaeon
ATCAAGAAATAGGAAGAGCAGGGCGTGACGGATTACCAAGTGATTGTATTTTATTTTATTCAAAAGGAGATAAAAGAAAGCATGAATTTTTTATTAACAAAATAGGGGATGATATTGTTGGGAGTCGCGCCTCAAGTAAATTAAATCAAATGATGAGATACTGTGAAAATGCATCATGCAGAAGAAAAGACATCTTAGGATATTTTGGTGAAGACTTTTCAGAAGGGAATTGTAATAGTTGTGATATCTGTTTAAAACTCCCAGAAATAAAAGAAACTGCTTTTGAAAAAGTAAATTTTGATAACAGTTTATTTGAAAAACTGCGGGTCTTACGAAGAAAAATTGCCGATGAAAGAAATGTGCCGCCGTTTATTATCTTCGGGGATGTCTCATTGAGAGAAATGGCTTTGCACTTCCCAAGAGATTATGATGAATTTTTGAGAATTAATGGTGTCGGACAGAAAAAGCTGGAAGATTTCGGAGATTCATTTTTAGAAGTGATAAATGGTCATGTTGGGCAGAATAATATTGTTTTTGAAAGGAAGAGGTTTAAGAAGACAAAATCAAATTATCATCAAAGATTAGAGCAGATAAAAGAAAAATTTTCCAATGCTTATGAACCTTGGAAAGACCAAGAAGATAATAAATTAAAAGAATTGTATTCTATGAATTGTTCTATTGATGTAATGGCTCAAATTCTAAAACGTCAACCCAGTGCAATTATGTCAAGATTGAGAAAGCAATCCTTGGAATGAAAGAAGGATGTATGGCTTAGGAAAGTGATTGAATTTATTTCTTTTATTTCTTGATCCTAAAAAATCAAGATTTTTTGAGTAAGTTTTTTAAAACAACACTTTATCTAAGACGCGTGAACAAAGAAAAATACATCAAATGGTACAAGATTACAAAAGAAATAGTAAATAATGATTCTTTAGTCCCTAAAAGAAGCGACCAAGAAATCTTAAAGTTAGTCTCTCAGGAAGATTGGTTGATGTTTGTTTTGAAAAAGTTTGATAATACAGAAGAAGCTAAAAACGCACCCACACCAAATGTTTTTATGAATCTCTATAAAAATGATAATAAGAATTTCTGTAGAATTGGAGTTACTTTTAATAATGTTGGTGGTGTTGATGTGTTGAAAAATATTCTCAGCAAATACTGTAAGGATGAGAAAGAAGCACTAACAAAATCCTTGTTATCATTAGATGGAAGTTGGGAAATTGTTGTCTCTAGAAAAATAAAAGAATATAATTGGGCACAAACACCGGAGTATGTTGAAGAATTCCATATTAATTCAAATCAAATTAACGACAAAATAGTTGATCAAATTATATCTTGGGTGAATAAGATTAGAGAAGAAGGAACTGAAAAGAGACTATCTAAGAAAGTTGTTCAAGAAACCCCCTCAGTTAATCTCTTAGAAGCTATTTTTGAATTAAATGAAGATGAATTTAGAAAAAGAATGAAGGAAGCTTTTGAGGTTTTACAGGTTTGTTTAGAAGTTAAACCCAACAGCGAGATAAGAAAAATTGTGAAATCTAAGGAAAACGAACTTCAGGAATTAGAAGAAAAACATGAATCCTTAATGGAAAAATGGTCTAAAAGAGAAAGTTATCTTAGTCTAGGGGTGGCTACACAAGAGCAGATAAACAACCTTGAAAAAGAAATCAAGGAAATTGAGGATAAAATAAACAAGCTTAAGGAAGAGTTAAAAGATTAATACCTCACCACAGTTCCCTCACTATCAATTCCCTTAATCCTCAAATCACAGCAGGCATACTGCAAAACCCTTCCTTCCAGCAGTTTGCCCATTTCAAACCCTTTGGCTTCTGGCAAACTCAAAGATGATATAACTTTCTTATCTTCATCATAAACTCCGGGAACGTCTTTGACAAAAACAACCTCATCAACGTTAGGATCAATTCTTGCTACTAACCCAGCTACCAAATCAGAAGAGTTCCTTCCCAAAATTACTGGCTCCGCATTTTCATTCTCACCGCCAAAGCCAGGGATAACAACAACTTTACTATCCAAGTAATCCAAAACTTCTCTTCTGTCCATTGATTCGTCTAAATGAAGCTCTGCATCAATATAAGAGCTATTAGCAACTACCGGAAACAATCCTGAACCCTGCATCAATAATCTGACATTAACTCTTTCATCAAGCAATCGCTGATAAATTTTCCTTGCTGAAGCCAACTCTCCTGAAAGTAGATACTTGGCTTTATCTCTGTCACTCCAATTTATGTTCAAGCTGTTTACTAATTTATCTGTAATTCCTTTTTGTGCAGAAACAACCAGATAAATCCTTTCAGTATCTAAACTCATGTCCCTGATTCTTCTGACATGATTTGTATAGTCCTGCTCAGTAACCAAGACTGAGCCGCCCAGTTTTATGACCATTCTTTTCATAGTTTCACCTGCCTTAAAACATCACCACCTTTTTTTTTAAATCAAGAACTATTTCAAATAACCAATAACTTCATTAACTGTTTTCCCCTCATGGACAATTCCACGCAAAGCCTTGACAAAGTCAGCAGTATTCTCTCTGTTAAATCCGTTACGACCGAAACAAATTCCGGCACCGCCAGCCTGTACTGCCCCGTAAGCATTCTTAAGAGCCTGTTCATCAGTTATCTTAGGACCACCAGCAATTATTACCGGTACACCAGCAGTAGATTCGATTACTGTCTTAAAAGTTTCAACACTACCTGTATAATGCGTCTTGATAATGTCTGCACCTAATTCAATGCCAATTCTAGCTGCGTGCCTAACTAATTTTGCATATTCCTCAGGATTTCCTTCTTTAAGTTCAAGGTAGTTGTCATCTTTCCCATCTGAACCTTCCTTACGAGGATACATCAAGGCAAGAAGAGGCATTCCCCATTTGTCGCAGGCTTCGGAAACAATTCCCAAATTAGCAATCATTTCCCTTTCGTATTTTGAACTTACGTTTACGTGTACTCCTACAGCATCAGCACCAAGACTTAAGGCATCTTCAACCGAACCAACTAAGGTCTTCCTTGTGTGATAACTTAAGCCTGTACTGGCAGTTATGTTCATTACAAAAGGAGTTCCAGCTAATTCAGCGTAACAACGCTTCAGTAAACCCTTAAACCCAAGCATGGCATCAGCACCGCCTTCAACGATCTGCCTTACCTTGTCTCTCATGTCTCTTAAGCCTCCTTCAGGCCCGTCAAGAAGACCATCATCCATAGGAATTACTACCATCCTTCCATTGTGCAAAATCCTTTCCAAGCGAATAGTTTTTCCTAAACTCATCTTACTCACCTCTTAAAGCTTCTTTTACTTCAACTAAGATTCCGTCAGGATCTTTCACGACAAAATACTTAGCTGTCTTGCCTGTAACAATATCTCCATCAATGTCTGCTCCTTTGCTTTCTAAGGAAACATAAGCTCTCTGTACATCAGCAACTAACAAGGCTAAATGTTTTGTTCCTGTAACTGATAAATCACTGCCCCATTCTCTCCTGTATTCTGGCAGTTCTCCTGCTTCATAAGGCTGGAACAATTCTACTCCAAAACCCTGTAACCTCATCATCGCCCCTTTTAACCTTAAGTCTGGCCTGTCAAACTGCGTTTCCTTCTCAAAGCCAAACATTGTCTCGTACCATTCCATTGACCTTTCCAAATCAGAAACGGTTAATGCCACATGGTCTGGTTTGTAATTAATTTCTGTCATTTTATTGACCTCCGATATTTTTTAACATCAATCTCATCTCGTCAAACTTATTGTCCCAGATTTTTTCAAAAATCTGGCTCGTGTCAACTCTTTCTTCTCTTGAAAGAGCATAACAAGCATGATACTTAATGAGGGTCTTATTATTCAGGTATTCAAAAATTATCGGCACAGCTTTGTTGTAATCCAGCCTTGCCAGTTCAATCATGCAGTGGCCAATAACGTAATCTTCTTTAGCTTCTTTAATTAAGTGAGAAATTATCACAAACAATTCTTTCTTTACAGAAGCAACATATTCTTCCGCTTTCTGCTTCTCCTTATTCTTTTTTAGCCATTCATTCAACTCAGAAAAACCAACCTGTTCAATTGCCCAGATTACTACCGCTGACGTGAGAGGATCATCATTTTTTATTTTTGAGAATATAAAAGGTAAAAATTCTTCCAGCTTGTTAATCCCAATCAATTCTATTAAGCTGTACTGTAGATGGGGATTAGAATCGTCGTCA
>JAHJDQ010000212.1 GCA_018812355.1 Nanobdellota archaeon
CGGCAAGAGTATCAACGAGATTGAGACAGGAATATTCTGTCCAGCGCTCGGGGTAATCTTCAAGCGCACCGATCAACTGTACAATTCCGTATTTTTTACCGGAGGCAGTTAATGCCAGCACACCGCTCATACTTCCAGCCGCGGCATATATTTCGGGATGTTTTGCCAGCATACTAACGGCGCCATGTCCGCCCATACTCAAACCGCAGATAAACCGGCCTTCGGCGGCCGCAACCGTGCGATAATGTTTATCGATATACCGGATAACTTCCTGTGAGAGATAAGTTTCGTATTGAGATTCTTTTTGGATTGGACTGTCCAGGTACCAGCCGGCATAACCGCCATCGGGACAAACAATAATCATCTGGTAGCGATCGGAAAGTGGGCGCAAATCAATATGGTCCGGCCAGTCTTGAAATGTACCGCTCCAGCCATGCAGCAGATACAAAACCGGGAAATAATCTTTTACCTGATTATAAAAGTCGGGCACAACCACAACCGCTTTTGGTTTTGACCCCATGGCTTTACTTTTAATGACGACCGTATCGAGGGACGCCGCCGGCAGTGCCGAAAAAAAGAGAATCAGCGCCACAAATCCCGCTATTATGCGTTTATTCAGCGACATGAGTATCAGTCTCCCGTATGTTTTGGGTCTCTTGTTAATAGCATTGTTCTGAATGTTTTGCGGCTTTTTCTAATTCATCCAACATTTTCTCGTTGGATAATTCATTAAGCCTTTTTCTTTTAAATTGGAAATCCATATTCTTAATCCTATAAAAAATTGGGCAAAATTTCACTTAACGTTCCGCGAATATGCGAAGTTGCCCGAAGGGCAATTTGGGTGAAGCCGAAGGCTGAACCGCATATTCGCTGTTAGGTGCTTTAGCTTTGCGATATTCAGAATAAACAAAAAATACATGGATGTATTTTTTGTTTTCTTTGCCATATAACTTATAATTTTTCAGCTTCAACAATGCAATAAAATGGTTCAATATCAAGTTTCTCACCAAATTGAATATACTTAGTCATTTTCAAGCCACATTCTGTAAGAAATGAGTCCACTGCTGCTTTAGGATCATCTGACATATCTATACCAAATTTCGAAGACTCTCCCATTTTTTCTATTATGCTCAAAAAATTTTTAGCTGCTTTTGAATATTCACCTGAACTAAATACTTTGGAATAAAAGTCTTGAGCGATGATACTTCCGTCTACACACAAATCAGCCATTTCCCTAAGATTTTCTTTGACAATATCAGCTTCTAAATACAAAGAAACACTTTGCCAAAGGAACAAAGTCTTTTTTGTTTTGTCAAAACCAGCTCCTAATAGTTTTTCAACCCAGGATTCGTTTGCATAATCAACTGGGATATAGGTGATCCAATCGTGCTCAATTCCTGCTTTTTTCAATGTTTCAACTTTAACATTTAGTGTATTAACCTGGTCGAGTTCAAAAACCTTTACCTTTTTTCCTTTTGTAAATTGTAAAGTCATTAGATCAAAGCCAGCTCCAGGAAGGACGATCTGCTCCATTTCATCAACATATTTTTCCATTACCTTGTCAAACATTAGCACCCTGATACCGGCAGTGGAACCTGCTGTCTCTTCTCCCGGTTCAACAAGTTTTCCAAGCCTAGTAGTGAAACCAAATAACCGCTGGGAAATGATAAGTGGTCCCATAATTGACCACATGCCAAAATGGGATTCACATGGAAAATTTTTTGTAAATGCGACAGAAATGGGATCCGGTCTGGTATTAAAATAATGCATAAACCACCTATATTGAAGCGCTTTAATTGCCGAGAAGGAAACACCCAGTTTCTTGCTTTTCCTCATTTCCTTGTAAATTGCATCTATTATTCCAATAATAGCAAAAGGAATGAAGATTATTTGAATCGATATATAAAGGATGATTTGAAAAAGCTTAATAAAAAAACGAATGAAAATTGGAAGTTGTTTTTTATCTGACATAAGGTCCCCTTATTTTAATTATAATTCTTTTCTTGCCATGGATGGCAAGAAAACCATCTCTAACAATATTTAGCAAAGCTATTGCGCCTAACGGTTGGCGGTATGAAATCGTTGGGGATTGCGGGCTACTTTCCTGTCCAGTTACACCGAACTTAATGCGTGGTAGAAAGCTTAAATAACCACCTAAACCCCGATGTTTTATGCCGCGTGTTAGGCGCTGTGTCATTTCCATCAATGGAATATAACAACCTCCGCCAAATTGCATCACGGAATTATGTTCCTCAGAAAACACCTGGAATCAACCGATAACGCACACGACGCACATAATCCCGATACCCTGGCAATTCTTCTTGTAAAGTTTTATCTTCCAGCGCGGTCCTTATCACGGCAATGATCAGCGCTACTATCACTGGAATGA
>JAHJDQ010000141.1 GCA_018812355.1 Nanobdellota archaeon
TCAAAAAGTTAAAGAACTTCTTAATTGTTCCGATAGTTAAACTAGACGAATTACCATTAAGAAAATCTTCAAGTAAATAAAAATTAACATTGAATCTCCTGTTTATTGTATCTAAGCCTTTGTAAGATCTTACATTATTTAAAATGTCAATAAGAATTGGGTTTGCTTTTTTATTGAAATTAATCTTATAATGGTTTGGTAAGTCAAATAAACATATCAAACTTTTTCCAGGACAATCTTTCCACTTTTTTAATATTTGATCAACATAATCTTGCCTAAAATGGTTTTTGTGTTTTTTTAATTTTGATACTCGTACTAACTCCTGACCAAGTACATGGACCTTATCAAACAATTTCATATCTTTCATATTCAATCACTAGTGAAGCTATGTAAATGATTTTAATTAAAAACAAAAATTATAATTTGGTTGCTGAACTTCCCATAAAGAAAAATACAAATACTGCTTTATATACTTTATCCAAACTTGTCTAGTGGGTGAGTGGCTCTCTTTTTAGCTTAAAATAAGCTTAAATTGGGAGTGGGGAGTGGGTCAAAATTAGCAGTAAGATTTATATAAAACTATATTTCCTAGAGCACTATGTTTCCAGGGATGAATCAGAGAAAGATGGCTCAGATGGCCAAGCAGATGGGCATCAAACAAGTAGAAATAGATGCAACAGAAGTTATTATCAAAACAGCTGAAAAAAATATCATTATCACTAATCCTTCTGTGCAGAAAGTAAATATGATGGGCAATGAGAATTTTCAAATTAGCGGAGATATTCACGAAGAAGAAATCTCTAACACTCCTGACATTTCAGAAGAAGATGTAAAAACGGTGATGGATCAAACTGGAACAGATAAAGAAACTGCCCAAAAAGCGATTGAAGATGCAGAAGGCGATTTAGCCGAAGCTATCATGGAACTTAAAAATTCTGAATAAAATTTTATATAATCCAACTTCTTACTAACCATAAATGCCCCCTTTCACTAATATTCTTGATTGTCAACAGAAGGCTAGACAGCAGTATGATGCCGCTTTCTATCTGATGCACGCTACTTTTCCTGTCATCAGAGACCCTAAACTTTTAATCGGCGTTGTTTATAACTTAGCCCAAGCTTATGAACATGCCATTGACGCTGTCTTAGCTTATGAACGACAACTTCGTTTAATCCCCCCCTACCCGAACGATCCTAAATACAAACTTAACCTCTTCCGCGATAAAACGATGAGAAGAAACAAAATCTCTCCTGAATATATCACTCTCTTCCTTGAATTAAAAGATCTCATCGAGCTAAAAAACAAATGTCCGGTCGAATTTCAACGAGGAAACCGTTATATCCTCTGTTCAAAAAACTACCGTATGAAAAACATCTCTCTTAAAGAAATCAAAAACTATTTAACGCAAACTAAAGAATTTCTTACTAAGATCGAGCAAATTATTCGTTATAAATAGAAAATAATAAAAACAACCTCTCCTTTCCAATAATTTCTGTCTCCATGGATGAAAATTTAGAAGAAGCACACGAAGAACTGAAAAGGTTGGAACACATTCTCTACGTCAGTTTAAAGTACACCCGAACCGTCGATGTCTTGATTAATGCTTTAAAACGACTGCTCAATATTTATGATTTGATCATCGAAGCTTTTTTAGAGAAAGCGAAAGCAGAAGATTTAATCAAAGTCCTCCCTAAAAGTCCTGGTTTAAGAAGCACTAAATTAAGAGATCTTTATCCTGATGAAGCAATTTTACAAAATCATCTCCATTTCTATTTATTCATTCGTAATGTACTTAATTCTCCTTATACAAAACGGAGAGAATACAGAAGGCACGTTACTTTAATCGTTGAGCGAGATGACCATACTGTCGAAGTAGATTCTGATAATTTAATTAACTGTGAGAGATTTGCCCATAAATTCTTTAATTATGCTTTAGAACGGATTGAAGGCATCACAGATGAAGATTAATTTTTACTAACAACAAAAATATTAAATACTTCTCTAAATTAGAATCTAAAAAAGAAGTGATATGTATGACAAAATTTGTAGCTTTAGTTTCCGGAAAAGGAGGAGTTGGAAAAACTACTTCAACCATTAACCTGGGCTATGCTTTAACCAGCCTCGGCAAAAAAACAATTCTTCTTGACGCTAACCTAACCACCCCCAACTTAGCCTTACACCTAGGTTTTATCGATCCAGAGAAAACTTTAAATGAATTCTTACGTAAAGAATCTTCTTTACAAGAGATTACTTATCAACATGATAGTGGGATTAATTTCATCCCCGCTTCTCCTGCCTATCAAGA
>JAHJDQ010000207.1 GCA_018812355.1 Nanobdellota archaeon
ATGATTTTTACATTGCTTTGACTTGAATCTATTTCAGAATTGATCTGAAAATCGATTCCCATCTTACGAGCTAAGCTTGCCGCACGCTCTGTTGCAAACCAAAGTTTATGTGAAGGATTGTAGAAGAATCTGAACCGCTTCCTAAGCTTGTCCACGCGTCCAGCGTTCTTCTCATTCAATGAAATCGTAAATACAGCACCCATCTCAGGGCTCCTCAATGCGGCTCACGATTTGGCCAGATGTGCCTTTGCATCACTCCGCACAAACCATTCTCTATTTCATTCTTCTTCGCACGACTGCCAGAAGTGCAGCTATTATTAAGAAGCCTACTGGATTTACTGATGCAACGGAAATGAGATTGCAGCCACCGCCTTCTTTTGGGGCTACATCATCTCCAGCGCCAGCGGCTAGCGCAGTGACCTCACTTTCACCAGAAGGGCAGCCGAACTGTCCAGCAAGACCAGCCTCTTGAGGACACTCATCTTCTATATCTGGTACGCCGTCGCCATCTTGGTCACCCTCACTCAGAATTTCAGCTGGGGGTGGAATAGCCGGTGGTTCTGCTGGAGGCGGCTGTGGCTGTGGCTGTGGTTGTGGCTGTGGCTGTGAATTGTCTACAAGGTTGAATGCAAGGATGTCTTTACTTAAGAATAGAGATGGCTTCTCGAATGAGTCTAGAATTCCATTCTTGTCATTGTCAACCTCAGCAGATCCCTTTTTCGCCATTTCCTGAACCAACAGGTCAGGACTAGAATAGATGCAGGGATCTGCAGCGCCAAAGCGGGCCACAAATGGAAAACCTGCGTCCTCAAAATAATCAATGGTCTCCTGAATCAGTTTTTGGGCATTTTTTCCGTTTGTGGGTTTCTTCACGCTTTTACAGAGGAATGAAGTGTTCCAGGGTGGATTAGCTGCAATACAATTGCTTGCAACGACCGTATGTGAACTGGTTTTGCTGCATGATGGGGCGCCTTTCATAAGAGCAAAAGCGAGCATCTTCTCATTTAGAACTGCGTCTCCATACGCATTCAACTTCTTTGCTTCTATCAAGTTATCAGGCAGATCATTGTCATAGACATCAAGGAATTTCTGTTGGAGATCAGTGAGGTTCTTACCAGGGTACAACTTGCCGTATACAACGAATGAATAGTTACCCTCCACATCTATCTCTACCACCAGTGCGTAGTTAGATTTATTAGTGGAGAAGAAGTTTTTGTATTCAGCGCAGTCATCAGCCCTCGAAGTTACGCTCACAAACACAAGCGCCACAGCCATCAATAGAATTGTGATCTTTTTCATATTCTCTCCCTTCTACTTCTTCCTCCTGCGCACAAGGGCCAGAAGCGCTGCTACAATTAAGAAGCTCGCTGGATTTACTGATGCAGTGGATATGAGATTACATGCGCCACCCTCGTCAAACCCCACAGGGCCCTTAAAAACATCCTGAGGCGTACTAGCAGGTAGCGGTGCCGAGGGCTCGCTTATATCGGATGGAGGCGTGATCTCCTCGGAAGGTTCGGCAGCCTCTTCAGTAGATTCTGCGGTGTCCTCGGGTAGAACTTCAAAGGAATCCGGTACGCCGTCGACATCTTTATCATCATTCTCGCCTCTCGATAACATATCTTTAAATTTCCAGTATGAGGTAGAAACAATACATGGGTCCGCAGCTCTGAACCCGACCTTATTACTGTCGTATAGCGCAATCACCTCTTCGCGATTAAACGCCCCTGTGATATCCATCTTCTCACTGGTGCAGCGGAATGAAATGCCCCCTTGAATAGCTTCACAATTAGATGGCACTGCAGTGCTGCCTGCAGGGCCAGTCCACCAATCAAAGGGAAGCATCTTCTCATTTGCAATATCTTCATATTTCTTGATTATTTTATCGATATTGGGGTGGTAATCATTACCATAATCTTTGAAAATCTTCGTAAGTTCAGAAAAATTACGATTAGGGCTCATTTTGCCATAATAGATAATATAATATTTTTTCTTATCCATGTTGGTGTGGAACATCGTCATGTA
>JAHJDQ010000019.1 GCA_018812355.1 Nanobdellota archaeon
TCCAGCAAGTTTATGATAAAGCTGATCATCTTTATGCTAATTTAACTGAGGAAGAAAGAAACAGAGTTTATCAACAAACTTTTGAGATTTGTGGTCACAAAATTGGTTGCCAGACTTATGGTATAAATATATTAAAACCTAATGAAAAAAGATTATGGGCGGCAGCTTTTTATGAACTTCTACAAAAAGAGTTTAAAGGATTAAATTTTATTATTAAAACAGCAAAGAATGACCAATTATAATGAAAAAAATAATCACTGCAGATAATACTGAATCATATTTGAATGAAGAAGTTCAGGAAACGTACCATTCGCAGACAGGGGCGGTTGAAGAAGCGTTGAAGAAGTATGCGCTTCCCTGTCAGATTAAAGAAGTGGCTAAATCTGGTAAGATTAGAATTCTCGACATGTTTTTTGGAATTGGTTATAATTCGGCGATGGCGATTTCTGTTGCTCTGGAAGAGAATCCTGATTGTCAGATTGAAGTTATTGGAATTGAGAATGATGCCGAGATTGTGAGTAAGATTGGTGAAGTTAATCCGCCGATTGCTTTTTTTAAACATTATAAAAAGTTGAAAGATAATTTAGAATTTAAAGAAGGAAATGTTTCGGTTAAATTAATTCTGGGTGATGCTCGGGAGACAGTTAAATCATTACCACAAGAACATTTTGATGCTGTGTTTTATGATCCGTTCTCGCCAAAAACTGCTCCGGAGATGTGGAGTGAAGAATTGTTTAAAGAGATGTATCGAGTGATGAAGAAAACAGCGATTTTAGCAACTTATTCTTGTGCGAGGTTAGGCAGAGATAATATGGCGAAAGCGGGTTTAGTATATGATGATGGGCCTTGTGTAGGGAGAAGAGGACCGGGAACTGTTGCGAAGAAATGGATTAATCCACAGTGGATGAAGAAGTAAAAATAATTAACGTTTCTTGTTTCTGCCCCTTTTTTTAACTTGTTCTAATCTTGCTAAAACAGAAGCATATTCAGGGTAGGCTTTTTTGTAGCCATCTAAAGCTTTGTTAAAAATTTCAGGATAATATTCATAATGAGTACTTGCTAAAGCACGTTCGAATAAAAATAAATCCACAGCTTTATCTTCATCTTTATCTGAAAAGAATGATAAACCAAAATCAATTAAATGAACATTGCCAGTAGCTTGATGTTTAATCATGTTAGAAGTGGTTAAATCTCCATGAACCATATCATGTTGATGGAATTTGCCGATGCGCAGACCCATTTCTTGAGCTAAGATTTGGAAATCATCACTTTGTTTAAGTACGTCTCTTAATTTTTCTCCCGGAACAAAGTCCATCGTGATGGACATCCTTTTATCACAGAAATCTAACAAATGTGGAGCAGGAAATTGCATTTCTTCTAATTTCTGGAGAACTTTCGCTTCTCTTCTTGTTCTAAATTGTCTGAGAGCTTGATCAATCTGTGGTAAACGGTATTCTTTACTGAAGCGTTCTTTGATAATTATATTATTATTTTTATAAACAATTGCTTCGGCGCCTTGGGCTATTTTAATCATTTTAACTAAAAAAAGAGCATAATATAAAAACCTATGCCTGTGTTAAGTGAGCATCGAGCTTCTCAACCAAAAACTCTTTCTGCTGCATGCCGACAATCCGGTCAGTTTCCTGACCATGTTCAAACAGAATTAGGCAAGGAATTCCACGAACATTATACTTTTCAGCAATCTCGGGACACTCTTCGGTGGAGATTTTAGCAAATTTCATTCTCCCGTCAAACTCTTTACTTGTTTCTTCGAAAATTGGAGCAAGCATCTTACACGGACCGCACCAAGAAGCCCAGAAATCAACAACTACAGGAAGATCTGACTGCAATACTTCTTTTTCAAAATTATCTTTATTTAATTCTAATATCATTTTATAACACCTCTTTAATCTAGAATTGATTACTTATTTATTTGTTTTGTGGTTGTTTGATAATCAATACTCTCCTACAACAATCTATATAAAGAAAAAAAATCTTAAAAATAGATGCTTCTGCAGCAATTAAAACTAGAGAATATCCGGTCTTATACTAATGAAACGATTAATTTCCCTAGTGGATCGACGATTCTTGCTGGAGATATTGGTTGCGGGAAATCTTCAATCTTACTGGCGATTGAGTTTGCTCTTTTTGGAACATCTCGGCCGGACCTGCCAGCGGAGATGTTGTTAAGGAAAGGTTCTACACTTGGTTCGGTTGAATTAAGGTTTAGATTAGAGAATCAAGAAATAGTGATTCAAAGAAATCTGAAGAAAGATCGTAATTCTATTAAACAATTAGCTGGGCATATTATCATTAACGGAATAAAAAAAGAATTAATGCCGGTTGAATTGAAAGCGGAAGTGGTTAATCTCTTAGGCTATCCGGAAGAATTTATTACTAAAAACAAGAATTATATTTTCAGATATACTATTTACACTCCGCAGGAAGAAATGAAGTTTATCCTGCAGGAGAATATCGATATTCGTCTCGATGTGTTAAGGAAGATCTTTAATATTGACAAATACAAAACAATTCGGGATAATTTGCAGTTATATTTGCGAGAGATGCGCAAAAATATTGCCGTATTGAAGACAAGACTGGAGCCATTAGCGGAGCAGAAAGAAAAGTTTTTGTTATTATTAGGGGAGAAAGAGGGATTGGAAAATAGTTTAAAACAATTAAAACCGCTATTAAATGAAAAAAAAGTATTGTTACAGCAGCAAAAAGATAAATTAGATAATTTAGAAAAAGAACATAAAATATTTCTAGAATTAAAACAACGAGAAAAAGCAACAGCAAATTTAATTGTAGAGAAAGAGAAACAATTAGTGGAAGTAGGAATTCTTCCTGAAAATGTGATTGAATTCCCAGAGAAAATTAAACAAATGGAAGAGCAAAAAAGTGAAGTGATTACAAAAAGAGATACTTACCAACAAAAGATTGATTATTTGCAGCAATTGATTAAGAGGACACAAATGGAGATGAGTGTGGTTGACCTTTCTAAAATTGAAGAGAAAGAAAGATTGAAATTGGAGTTAGAATTACAACTTAAAGATAAAGAAGAGTTGAAACAGAAAAAATTACGATTAGATGAAGCGTTCAATCAAACTTTAGAATTGATTAGTAAGAATAAGACTTTATTATTGCAAGCAGAAGGAATAAAAAATCAAATTGGGAGTTTGAGTAATTGTCCGACTTGTTTACAAGATGTTTGTCCGCTTCATAAAGAAAAGATTTTGCAGACAGAAGGAGAAAAGATTGTGAAAGCAAGAGATTTATTATTAGAGACAGAGCAAAAAAAGAAAAGTATTTCAGAACAAAAAGAACAGATTCAAGAGCAAATAGAAAAAATATTGAGCAAAGAAAATTTATTGATTAAAATCAGATTAGAATTAGTACAATTGCAAGAGAAAAGAACAGAATTAGAAGAGAAGAGAACGCAGTTAATTTCTTGGGTTAAAGATAATAATGAGTTAATGGTTCGGTTGGCTGAAGTGAATAAAATTAATTTGGACCAGTTAGAGGTAGAGTTAAAGAAAAAGAGGAAGTTAGTAGATGATTTTAACAAAAAACAATTTTTGGAAAAAGATTTGTTAGGATTAAAAATGGAAATGATGGAAACTGAAAAAGAATTAGTTGAGAAAGAAGATTTAACATTTAAGATTAACAAGGAAAAAGAATATTTTACAATCTTAACTGCGGAGGAGAAAGAACTGTCTTTAGAGCAGATGAAATTAAAGACACAATTCGAGCATTTAGTTAAGCAAGGGGAAGAGTTAACAAAAATAATTACTGGTTTGAATGAACAGCAAAACCAATTGACAAGGTTAAAAGAACTGTATCATTGGTTAGAAGCGCATTTCTTAAAATTAACTTATACAATTGAAAAGCAAGTGATGGTTAATATCCATAATTTGTTTAATCAACTTTTTCAGGAATGGTTTTCAATTTTAATTGAAGATGAGAATGTTTATTCTCGTTTAGATGATTCTTTCACACCAATAATTGAACAGAATGGTTATGAGATCTCTTTTGGACATTTAAGTGGTGGAGAAAGAACTTCAGCAGCTCTCGCTTATAGATTAGCTTTAAACAAAGTAATCAATGATGTTGTTCATGCCATTAAAACAAAAGAATTGTTAATCTTAGATGAACCAACGGATGGATTTAGTTCTGAACAACTTGATAAAGTGCGTGATGTTTTGGATCGGCTAAACATACAGCAAACCATTATTGTTTCTCATGAATCGAAGATTGAAAGTTTTGTGGAAAATGTGGTTAGAGTGAGTAAAGAAGGCCATGTTAGTAAAATCAATCAAACATAAAAATATATATATTGTAGTTGTTAATTAGTTTATAAACAGAAACATTTTACTTCTTTTTCATGCCTAATAAGTCTATTGATAAAAATGAAGATTCTGTTGAAAAGATTCCAAATAGTGTTGAAGAAATATTAAAAGATTTATATGATGGAGAGAAAGTAAAAAAAATATATCCCCCTGTTAAAGTTATCGGAGAAGTATCTTTCAAACCATTTGAAGATCGACCACAGACATATTTTATTTTAGGAGAGGATGGAAATCTTTATGAACCGAATGATTGCCCGCATTCAGTTAATCCATACTCACAAACCGCAAATAAAAGATGGACATTCAGTGAAGATAAAATGAAATATATTTTAGATCATAGTTTAGTTGAGAGACTAAGTCCAACAAGAGACAATGATGGAGACCAAGTATTATATGTAGAAGTTGGCTTTGGATATGTTGGAAGAGCCGTTGAAGTAATGTCAGATAATGCAAAAGTGATAGATGGTTTATTTAATCATTTAATTAAATAGGAACTAATCGACCACAGCTTTTAAACTTTTAATTCCTACTTCTAATTGTTTTTCACTGGGTTCTCTTGTCGTAATTCTCTGCAACCATAAACCAGGAGCAATGAAGATTTTGACAAAAAGATTTTTTCTGTACTTCCCGCTGAGCTTAACTAACTCATAACCGATACCAGCAATTACTGGGAGGAGAAGAATTCTGCCAACAAGCTTAATGTACCAAGCTCCTTCAATAAAAGTAAATAATAAGATGGATAAGAGTAAAACAACGAAAATGAATGATGTTCCACATCTTGGATGGAAACGGGAATATTTTTTTACATTCTCTACGGTAAGTTCTTTTTTAGCTTCATAACAAGCAATTGATTTGTGTTCTGCTCCATGATACTGAAATAAAATTTGGACATCTTTCATTAAGGAAATTAAGGCAAGATAACCAACAAATAAAGCAATTCTAAACACTCCATCCAAGATATCGAATAAAATTCCTTCTGAATGTAACCAGCGTGCTCCGAAAAAAGGAAGGGCAATGAAGAGCAAGATGGCAAACAAGAAAGATAAAGCAATGGTTATGATTACTTCTTTCTTAGATAATTTTTCTTCTATCTCTAATTGTTGATTAGAACTCCAGATTAATGCTTTAATACCATCATAAAGAGTATAGGCCAAGCCAACAACTCCTCTGATGAAAACAACTTGGAATATTTTGGGAAACTTAGATGATTTTTCTTGTTTAATTTTGATGGTATCATCTTTTAGTCTTACCGCTACGGCGTACTTTTCCTTATTGCGCATCATGACGCCTTCAACGACAGCTTGCCCCCCGACTTCCATATAGATGTAGAGAGTGCAGTATATATAAAACTAACGAAAACTATTGTTAATTCGTGGGAGCCAGAGTGATACTTCTTCTGCGCCTCGGTTATTATCGTGTTTCACGATCCTCGGCTTACAAATCGTTGAATTAATAATGGCTACTCACAGAAGGGCGCCCACTAATTAAATAAAACTAACTAAGAAAACTTTAAATAACTCTTCGATTTGATTTACTTATGGCCAAAAAGAGGAATATCCATAAATGGGACCACAAAACAGTTATTATTACCGTTCTGATTATGGTGATGGTTGCTTTTATGTTGATATTTTCATTTAAATCTATGGGGAAAACTACTGGAGGGATTGTTAGTGAGTTAGAACAGCAGAATTCGATATCTTCTGCGGAGATTGATTTCCCAGATACTAGGGGAGGAACATTTACTGGTTGGGCGGGAGAAAATTATTTTGTTGATGCTCCGCCAGAAGTAGTCGTTTTATTTACTTCCGCTACTGTGCCGGGATTATCAATACTTTATTATCCTTATCAAGAAAGGATTGTTGTCGGAACACCACAGATGGTTGTGGAAGGGATTAATTTATTTAACGGTCAGAAGCACATGGTTTCATATTCTTTTACTAATGGTGGCGAACAGAAGTTCTTTTATGACGGTCAATTAGTAGCTAATTCTGCTTTTGAATTGTACGGTCAGAATAGTTTTACTGGGATGGCTGTGTTAGAGGAAGCAGTTGTTTTTGAAGGCTTTGAGAAGGTTGAGATTAGTTAAAAACCACAACGCTGGCACATTTTTCGGTCAGGGACAGTAGCTAAATTAAGTAATTCTGTTCTTAATTTTTTTAATAGATCAGGTTCGGCATGATTCTCCAAATAAGAAATTAATCCGCCTTGATCAAAGGCAATCTGAGTTATTTCTTCAGAAATAAAATGACCCTGCTTCAAAGCATAAGCAAATAAAGGTTTTAATCTAGCTGAAGAGACAGGAGATTCTTCATTGACTGGATGATTCATTAACATTTCATAATCTTGACGTGCCTGAGAAAACACAGCCAGTTCCAAAGCCGTTTCTATTTGTTCATCAGTGATTAATTTATTTCCATACATACAATTAAGTTCTGGTCGATAAGAGAAATCTTCAACTTGACCAGAAGTCAATTTTATTTTAGCAATCTCATCAAGAATAATTGTTCTTAATTCGCTTTCTTCTATGTACTTAGGCATTATAACTAAAAAAATGAATCAATTTATATTTTTTATTATTAAAGAAAATATACTTCCTAGAAAAACTTTCCCAAGCCAGTCTGTTTGCTTCTTCCTAAGAGGTCATCTTCAGTAATCTCAACGACATCAAAGATGCTGACAACAGCTGGCAGTAATTGATTATAGAGATAATAATCGGCATCGTATTTCTTTACTTCTTCGGGAAGACAAGCTCTTTCTCTAACTAATCCGGAACCCTGACCAATAACATATTCAATCATCATTCCGGGGAAAACTTTTTCTCCTCTTTTTTCCAATTTCTTAGCAACATGAACATGCGGACCGATGGAACTGTATTGGGAGAGTTCACGAGTAATTTGGGTTTTCAAAATTAATTTGTCTAATGCAATCTTGCCTTCTTTCAAACTTTTTATTACTTCTTTAACATATTCCAAAGCCTCTTCTTTTTCTCCACTTAAAACTAAACGTAACACTTTCTCTTGAACTTCTTTCGCTAAGGGAGACCAGTTTCTTCTTACAGTTTCAAAACCAGTAATCTTTAAATGATTATTTTCATCAAGTAAAGCGTACTTTTTTTTAGCACCAACATCTTTGCCTTTCTGGGCAACGAATATACCGCGCGAAAAGTAACCTTCAAACTCTAATTCCATATGGCCAGGAAGGTCAAAATTTATTTCGTTCATAAATTCTTTTGCTTCGCTAAGATGTTGTTCACCTAAAATCATAAACATACTATCAGTATTATGAACTAAGATTAAACCCTCTGCATCAACAAAATTATGATGTTCCTCTACCTCCAAATCATAAACAAAATCTTCATAATCTTCGGTTTTTATTTCTTTTATTCTTGCTGCACAAAAATTTTCCTTTTCATACTCTGGTTTTTTTACACTTTGAACTCTTATTGAGGAAATATTAGGTTTATCTGGTCGATAGCTCCAACCAATATGTTTAATTTCTTTGTTATGGTAACTTTTCCCATGACTTAATGATTTAAACAAGTATTGTAACCCACAAGCTAAATCTTTGCTATTAGTATCACATCTAACAAAATGAGTTCTGTATCTCTTATCTTTATTCTGATTGCCATCCCCAGCTAAATAACCTTCAAGAAAGGCACGCCTAATCTTTTCCTCAGAAGAATAAACAAAGCCGGGAACTGTTTTTCCATAAGATTTTTTACCACATCCAAAAGCAGATTCAAATAATCCAACTAAAGGAATCCTTTGCACACGATAATAATACATACGCTTATTTATGCGCTGATCATAATTAACAATAATTTTTAAATCATCCTCTAAAACATTATCAAAATAATATTTTACTCTTTCGATCTTGGCTTTGTCCTGAGAACCAAAAGAAATTAAACATTTTCGGCTTCCTGAACTGGTTGTTATATCACTTACAGAACCATCTGCACAATAATATCCTAAAATCCAAGCTAATTCTGTTGTTAATTCCCAATAGCGTGGAATTCTTCCTCCTCCAGCCTGATTTGTTCCTACCCATTTAAAGTCTAAATGAATGCTTCTTCTTTTAGCAATTCTCCGGTTACTATGAATATTGAAAATGTGACTAGAAAGATGAACATCTTTTTTACAGTAGGGACAAATACCCCTTTTTGGAGGAAAACGTAAATTGTCTTTATAAAAAGCAATTTCCTTATCCATCTTTCCAAAAGATAAAGTAGCTAAATCGAAGAGATGTCCTAGTTTATATTTTTCATTTAAAGGAACATTAGTTAAAGAAACCAAAGCATCACCTTCTTTTAAAGTTGAAGCATCCATTAAAGTTGGATTTTTAATTCCATAATTGTATACAGAATGTTGAGGAGTAACTCTTGTAATTCCATGTGTGGTAATAAATTTTATGATACAACCCTTTTCTTTTGAATTATATTTATGTTTAATAACTCTTCTAATAGGAATAAAAACTAATTTACTTCCATCGTAAGCTAATGTTTTATAGTTATTAAGACTTAAACTTTCTAAATTTCCATTGACAAAATCACCGATCGAAACTAACTCGATTTCCTCATCTGGAGTCATAATAAAAATCTTCCTTTCAGGAGTCAAACTATCCCCGTAGATTACTTGAAAACCTTTCTCTTCCGCTTTCTTAATCGTACTTTTAATATAATTACGGGCATAAGCAGTAGTGGAGCGAGCACATTCTAAACAGTACCATCTTGCTCCGAAGAAGCCAAGATAACCGTAAAAACTATTGGCTAAAGTTTTGAGAGCATAAGAACGAGCAGATAATATTTTTGTGTCTTTGCCTTTATCTTTAGCTTCTTTAATTAAACGTTTTAAGTCAACTCTGCGTAAAATTAATCTTTCTAAAACCGAGGGAATAAAAATTTCTTTTTGCTGCAGAACCAGTATTCCTCTTTTCCCGGAACTTTTACTTCTGGCTCATCTTGACAACACTGACAATGAAGACCTTCCGGACCAATTCCATGAGCAGAGATAATCGTCGGATACAAACTACGAAAGTCAAAAACCACTATATCTTCATACAGTCCTGGTTTGGGTTCGTAAACAAAACCGCCCTGATAAGTTTCTTCACTGCGCTGTTCAATTTCTGTTTTTCCGGGACGATTAGGAGCAATTACGTTGAATTCAATTGCTCTTTTAAGAATATAACTCTCGACAAGACGAGAGAAACGCATCCGGATAATATCAGAGAGCGGGAGACTGATTAGTTTAGTAAATTCAATCATGTCAGGGAGTAATTTTTGGCACAATTGCAAAGCAAGATGGGCATCTTGTAAGTTGTAGGCACAAAAATGTTCTAACTTGTCCGGTTGATTGTCCCAAATGTGTGATAATTCGTCAAGATTAACATCATGTTTTTTATTATCTAACAATTCTTTAGAAACAGCATCGAGAGAATAAGAATCTGTCTTTAAATTTAAGCCGATAATGTTACGGATAAATTTAAACGTGTCCAGATGGAGGATTCCTTTAATTTTTGCTTCCGTATTACCACCACGGGCGGAAACAATTAATTCAGATCTGTCCAAGCCAAGATCAAGTTTCAGACCGTGCTTTTCTGCTCTGGCTTTGAGATAAGGAAAATCAAAACCATCTGAATAATAACCAGTGATAATCTCAGGTTGATAATCCAGCATAATTTGACGGAAACGTTTTAATAATTCTACTTCGTCAGAAACAACTTCTAAATAATCTAACTTATGGGTAAAGTTTTTCCAAGTGATTACTTTCTGAAAATTCTCACCTTGTTCATTAAGACCGTAAAAAGCAACCATCAAAATTGGATTTTTTTCTGGATTGATTTCTTTTTTCTGGGCATAAGTTTCCAGATCGAAAGCAAGAATTTTACATTTTGGTAAAGATTCTTTACCAGCATCAACAACTGTTTCTGCTTGAAAAATAGGGATTCTTAAGTCGGTCGTTTCTAAAAACTCTCCCGTAGCCTGGACCAGAGTTAAGGGAGTGATATCTTTATCTCGTAAATAGCGATGGGTAAACAAAATGTCTTTTTCGTAACATTTAATTCCCCATGATTCAAGTTCTTTACTGATTAAAGGGACGGCTTGGGGATAGTTAACATAAATTTTCCAGAACGGTTCTTTCTTTCCCAACAATTCTTTTTCAATAATTTCGTGCGAGACTACTTGAGCAGGAGTAGGATTGTTTTCAATCTTAAGATTAGATAATCTTTCTTTAACTGTTGCTTGATCCATTTCATGAACTTGCGCAAAAAAGTAAGGTTGATACTCTTGAATAACACAAACTTTATCACCATTCTCTAATTTTGAGTAGAGGTATAAATAGACTTGTTTATGTTTAATTTTGTACTCGAAATCGTAAGGGTAAAAGCGGATTTCCATAGAATATTTTTTAATATTGTGTTTATATAAAGGTTATGAAGAATTAAGGTAATCTCTTAATTGATTTCAATAAATAATTGTCTTTGCCTTCTTTCTCGACAATCATTTGGTTTTCTTGATCTTGTAATTTAACTGTGGACTTCCTTTTCTTCTGATTTTCATCAACATAAATATCACTAGCTGCTTCTTTGAGAGAATTGAAAGCAGCATCCATCTCGTCTTCCATCAATTTTTTGGGCTGCCACTGAAAGTTGAGATCATCATTCTCTCTTCGCGGAATTACTTCTAAAGCAAAATGAGGTACTAATTGGCCGGCACTGATTCCATTCTGGGCAATAATGTTCGTACCTTGACAACCCATACTTTCAAAAATGGCGATACTTACTTTATTAGCGATTAAGGAACATTTTCTAAGTATACTGTCAGGAACCATCTCGAGAATAGTATGATGTTCTTTGGGGAAAACAGTAATCTGTCCCGGAGTCAAAGCAGTATCTTTAATCGCCACAACTACTTCATCATCTTCGTAAAGTATTTCCGTATTCCGCATCTCACAATAGTCACATTTCATTTGTTTGCGAGGTCCTCCGAGTAAACATTAAAAATTTCATTTTTATTTTTATTTGAATAGATTAGCAATATCGTCTAGGCTTGCTCCCTCATCATCATCTTCCTTTTTCTTAGTTGTTTTTTTCGTTGATTTCTTTTTTGCACCAGGTTTAGTTTTTTTTGTTGGCTTTTCTTCCTCAACCTCTTCTGGTTGCTCTTCTGCTACTGCTTCAGGTTCTGCTGATTTTTCTTTTTCTTCCACAGGCAGTTCTTTTTGTACTTCAAGCACTTCTTTATTAACTCCCAACAATTGGTTTAATTTATCTTGGAGAACAGTTTTAACTTGTAGTTGCATTTTTTGATCAATTAGTTTTTCTTCGAAATGAAGAAGTTCATCGCCAGACTTACGGGGAATTAAATGAAGCATAAAATGTTGGGCGTTCTGGCCAGCGACTAAACCATTAGCAACAAATAAATTTGTGCCTTCAGTTCCTAAAGATCTGAGCATCGCTTGGGAAAGATATTTGGAAACAACAAAAAGATGACTGAGAATTTTATCAGGCATTTGCGGCATGATCGAAAAATGTTCTTTAGGAAGAACTAAAACATGTCCTTTAGCAGCAGGATTAATGTCAAGCACTGCTAAACATAATTTATCCTCATAGATTTTTTTAGAAGGAATCTTACCGGCAATAATCTGGCAGAAGATACATTGCTGTTTTTGAAACTCAGCTAACTCTTCTGGAGACATCTTTTTTAGTTTCTCCTGCATTTCTTGCTGTTGTTCGGGAGTCATCTGGGGCATAATATAATAATAAGAGAGAAGTATATAAAATTAACTCACTTTAAGTAAGGCTTAACATTCTCAGAAAACAAAGATTTTCTGGAATGTCTCAAAATTTTATTTTAAAAATTTTGTTACATTCCTAAAATCTACCTTAACAAACTTTTTGAAATCGATGTTGTTATCTTTTAGTTTTTGCAAGGCTTCTTTAACATGAGTTGAACCTTTCGGTAGGGTGAAACCAACTTTAGTGCTCAAGTAATCAAATTGTTGTAAACCAGCTGCTCTTGCTAAAACAGAAGCAGCAGCAACTTCAACATACTTAGATTCGGCTTTCGTTTCTCTGATTGATCCAACCTTTGCGCCGGGAAATTTATCAACAATATGTGTTCCAGGAAATAAAAATTTAGCACATTCTTGGTGTAACTGGTTGAGAAGTTCTGTTTGACCATGTTTTTTATTATATTCTTCTGGAAGCAGACTTTTTATTTCACAGGGAGCAATTCGTTTTATTTTTTCGGCCATGATAATTATTTCAGGATCACGTAGTTTCTTACTATCATCAACCCCCAGTTCGATTAATTTCTTTCTGATTTTGTGATCAGCTTTAACTGCAGCAACAACAATACCGCCGAAAGTATCGCCCTTTAATGTTTCATCACTGCCAATAATCCAACCAGTTTCTTTACGGAATTTTTGTACTTTTGTTTTTTGGCCGATGTTTAGTTGCTCTAAGTGTTCAGAAATTTTCTGCACTTGATCTTCTTTGCCTTGCAACAATAATTTTTGGGAATTGTAAAGAATTAAAGTAATCCCATTTTTACTTAAACGATAGGCTTCATGAATAGTTTTAGGAGTTTCTGTTTGGTAACCTCGTTTGATTAATTTAGCGAGATCTTCTTTAGTTACGTTTTCAAAGACAACCATGACTGCTTGTAATAGCTGAAAGTATAAAAAAGTATTGTTAAGAACAATAATGAATATATAGTAATACTACTTTACCGTAAAAATGGAACTTGCTCGATTGCAAGAAGGGTTAGAAA